>JAISLH010000121.1 GCA_031260565.1 Bacteroidales bacterium | reverse complement strand
AGGGGATAAAATACTATATTATCCCCATAAAGTGATATATTGCGTTATTGCAATAAGGTTACATAAAATTTATATAAAATCATCAGGTTTTTAATACGCAAAAGAGGCGTTTTTTAATGGCATTTTGCTGCATTAAATCTGTAATTTGTTGTGATGTTTTTTGATATTGTTTTGTCATAATCGTATCTCGTTTTGGTTTTGCAAAAGTACAAAAAAAATCTTTGCAACAAGGCAACAGAATTATCTTTGTTTTATTTTGACAAAACAACATGTGATTTTAATAAGGCTTGCCTTTGATATTTTTGGTTTTGATAGTGGGAGCTTTTTACATAATAAGGCTAAAATTTTGTAGGGTGGAATATTTTTTGTACTTTTGCAGAATAATATTTAACAAATTTATAATGACCCAAGCCAGCAAAAGAACGCATAGTATAAGCAAAGCGGCAAAACAATCCGTTATGTGCTTGCTGGCGTGCTTGGTTATGATGTCGTTTTGTCAGGCTCAAGAGAAGGCAGATTTAGAAAAAGAAGGCTTGAAAGGAGCGGTTAAAAGCGTGAAGGAATGCACTTATGACGCAAATGAAAATCGGATAGAAAGGGTGCGATACCTGTACCCACTTGTATGTAAGATTGCCGAGCGTACAATAGAATATTACGAATAAATTATAAATAACAAACAATAACATAATGAAATACTCAATGAAAAACACAATTAGATTAGCTGCTATTTTAGTGGCAGTAACAGCGGCAGGAGTATCGCAAGCCTGTACTAATTTCCTTATCACAAAGGGAGCTTCTAAGGACGGCTCAACAATGATAACTTATGCCGCCGATTCTCACACTCTTTATGGAGAGTTGTATTATAACCGTGCTGCTAAATTCCCCGCTGGCACGATGTTTCAGGTAGTTGAGTGGGATACAGGAAAACCTCTTGTAAAGATTGCTCAGGTGGCTCAAACTTATACTACTGTCGGCAATATGAATGAGTGGGGCGTAGCAATAGGTGAAACAACCTACGGCGGAAGAGAAGAGTTGGCTGACTCAACAGGTGGAATAGACTACGGCAGCCTTATGTACATTGCTCTTCAACGCTCAAAGACTGCAAGAGAAGCAATAAAATGTATAGCAGAGCTTATGGAAACCTACGGATATTATTCGGAAGGCGAGTCTTTCTCTATATCAGACCCTGATGAAGTTTGGATAATGGAGATGATAGGTAAAGGTGCTCCTGTTTTGGATGCAAAAGGTAAGATTGTAGAGGGTTGGACTAAGGGTGCTGTTTGGGTTGCAATGCGTATTCCTGATGGATATATTTCTGGTCATGCCAATCATGCACGGATTACTCAGTTTGCTCAACAGGTAAAGGGAAGCTATAAATCTATTTCGTCTAAGAATTTGAAGGAAATATTCCGTCCTGAGGTTGAAGTTGTCTATGCTCACGATGTAATAACTTTTGCTCGTTTGAAAGACTATTATAAGGGGACAGATGCGGACTTTTCTTTCAGTGATACTTATAACCCTTTGGACTTTTCTGGTGCAAGAGGCTGTGAGGCGAGAGTGTATGCTGCTTTCCTTCGTTGCAATAAGTCTATGGTAAAGTATGAGAAGTACGCAATGGGCTATGATATGGATGTAAAGAGTCGTATGCCTTTATGGATAAAACCTGACGCAAAATTAGATGTTCGGGATGTTATGGAACTAATGCGTGACCATTATGAAGGAACTCCTATGGATATGACAAATGACTTGGGAGCAGGTCCTTTCAAATGCCCTTACCGTTGGAGACCAATGGATTTTGAAGTCAATGGAACACATTATGTACAAGAGAGAGCTACTTCAACACAACAGACAGGCTTTTCCTTTGTTGCTCAATCAAGAAGCTGGATGCCGAATCCTGCAAAGGGTATAATTTGGTTTGGCGTTGATGATACCTATTCTACGGTTTATGTTCCTATGTATGCTTGTTTGAGTCAAGTACCTGAATGTTTTAGAGAAGGTAATGGCAATATGACAACGTATTCTGAGACATCTGCGTTCTGGCTCTTTAATCAGGTTACAAACTTCGTTTATAGTCGTTATTGTGATATGATTGTTGATGTACGGAAGAGGCAAGCTGAATTAGAGAATAGCTTCATTAAGGAAGTAGCAGACCTTGATTTAAAGATAAAAGATACGAAAGGGAAAAAGGCTATTAAAATAATGACAAAATTTTCTATTGAAAAGGCACAACAAACTTTTGATACTTGGAAACAACTCAGCCAATACTTGCTTGTAAAATATATGGACGGCAACATAAAGAAAGAAAAGGACGGCAAGTTTGAGGAAAGTCAGTATCGCAAAGGGCAAAGTGTTTTCCCTATGCAGCCTAAATATAGGACAGAGTGGTATGATATGATTATCAAAGACCATGGTAAGGTAATAGAAGTTCCCGCAGGAGCGACAACAGGACACTAATCCGTCAAAATATATGGAATTTGCAATCCACGAAGGCTTAGAAAACAGGCTTGAAACCTTAGTTGGCAATAGCAATACAGCGAAGGCTTACGGCTCAGGCTTGCTTGACGTCTTTGCTACGCCTGCAATGATAGCCTTAATGGAAGAAACATCTCATAAGAGTATTGAACCATTTTTGCCTGATGGTTATGCAACGGTCGGAACAGAAATAAGTATAAAACACATCAAGGCAACACCTGTCGCAATGAAAGTCTTCTGCCGCTCAACCCTGCAAAAGGTTGAAGGCAGGAGACTTTTATTTAGCGTGGAGGCTTATGATGAGGTGGGCAAAATAGGAGAAGGCTCTCATGAACGTTTCATTGTAGAGACGGCTCGCTTTTTAGATAAAATCAAAACACAATGATACGATTAGCCTTGTTCGCCTCAGGCAGCGGAACTAATGTTGAGCAGATAGCAGAGTACTTTCAAAGCAATTCCGAAGTAAGAGTGGAAGTGGTGGTCGTCAATAAGGTTGATGCTTTCGTGCGTCAGCGTGCTGCAAAACTTGGCATTGAGGACGTATATTTTAATCGTGAGGATTTTTATCAGAGTGATAAGGTGCTGGATTGTCTTATCAAAAGGCGTATTGACTGGATTGTGCTTGCGGGTTTCTTGTGGCTTGTGCCGCAAAGCTTGTTAAGCCGATATGAAAGCAAGATTATCAACATTCACCCTGCTCTTCTGCCCAACTATGGCGGCAAGGGTATGTATGGACATTATGTTCATGAGGCTGTTGTTGCCAATCACGAGACTAAAACGGGCATTACCATTCACCTTGTCAATAAGGATTACGACAAGGGGAAGATTTTGTTCCAAGCCATTTGCAATATATCAGAGCAAGATACTGCAAATGATGTCGCAGACAGAATACACCTGTTAGAAAAGGAACATTTTCCGAAAGTCATTGCTGCTACTATTTTGTAGGGGTAAAGTATTATCCACAAAAAAAGCCCAATGGTCAAAATCATCGGACTTTTTTTTGTATGCTTTTTTACAAAGAATTTTTGTATGTTTTACTATGGGTAAATGAAACGCCACCTTAATTTTCTAAAGTGGCGTTTCGTGACGCTAAAACGCCGCTTTAGGAAATTAAAGCGGCGTTTCATTAAATTTAACGTAAATAGTGTCTGTTCAAATAAGGATTTGAAGTCGGCTATTCTTCGTTAGGAGTCTCCGAATCTTCGGTTTCGCTTTCCGTTTGCTCTAAATCTATCAACCCCTGTTCGTTCAAGAGGTTGTACCACAAAAAAACTTTTCTCATATCGGAAAGATGAACTTGTTGTTGGTCATAAGACGGCAGTATTTCTTCCATATAATCGCGTATTTCTTGTTCGGGAGCGTTAGAATCAAGGCATTTGCCGCCGTTTTCTTTCTTGTATATCTCCTGAAAAACCTTTGGCAACGCTACATCCGCCTCCTCAGTATAAATACTAATGTTTTCCAGAACACTAATCTTGTTATGCGAAAAGATAGGAAAGCGTTTGTTGTTCGCCATATCCTCCAAGATTGCCCCAGCCTTTGTTTGGCTAATGAGTTTGAACAATCCGCTCTTTCCTGTGATAAATAAAATTTTGCTTAAATCCATTTTAGTTTTAGTATTTTTATGTTTTATTTCACTGTTATTTTCTTGCCATAAGCCAAAACCACATCCTCTCTACGTATCTTGGCTCTTTTGCGAAATTCTGTTTCATTGTTGAGCTTCACATCACCATTGATAACCATCATCTGAGCCTGTGAGCCGCTGGAAGCAATATTCACAGCTTTCAGCAGTTGAATAAGTGGAATGTAGTCTTCGTTTTCTCTTAGTGAAAATTCAATATCCATTTTCTTTATTTGTTTTACTTCAAAAAAAAGCCCTCAAATGAATGAGGACTTTTCTTAACGTAACATTTTATTGTTATTATGCTTCTTGGAGTTTTTTATCCTCTTTTTTTTCTCCTGTTACTCTTTCAAGCCATTTAACCATAGCCAGCATTACTATCATTGACAAGGCACAGACAACAAGGAATACCATCCAGCAATACATCAAATCAACTTTTGCATAAAGGATACCGCCAATAAACAAGAGAATATTGCCGACAGCCGTTGCAGCAAGCCATAAACCTTGCATCAAACCTTGCATATGAGGAGGAGCAACTTTGGAAACAAATGACAAGCCCAAAGGTGAAATAAACAATTCGGCTACCGTCATAAAGAAATACATTCCAATCAAAACGAAAGGGGTCAATTTTATTGCCTGTTGTGCGTCAGGGGTAAGTGTTGTATAAACATCACCAGAAGGTAACCCGTTAATGCTTGAAACAATTGTCAAAAACGTATAGCCCAAAGCAGCAATACCCATACCGATACCGATTTTTTTAGGAGTTGAAGGCTCTTTTCCTTTCTTTCTCATAGAGCCAAAAATCCACATGATAATAGGTGTTAAGAACACAACAAAGAAAGGATTCACTGCTTGCCAAATTTCAGGAGGTATAGATGAAGTATTTACAAAGTCTCTTGCAAAGTATGACAAAGAAACTCCGTTTTGATGGAACGAAAACCAAAAGAAAACGACTACTCCAAGCACTGCAAACAACGCATATATCCGCTGTTTAAGTTCGCTAGCCATTGCTTTCTTTTCTCCTTCCGACATTGTAACTTGTTCTTTAATGTGTTTAATAGGATTAGGGAAGAACTTACGGCTAACTGCAAAAATTACAAGAGAAATAATCATTGCAGCAACAGAAGCAATGAATGCATAATGAAAGCCTGTATTAAACACTTCTAAGTAAGTAGAGCAAAAAGTCTGTAAATTGGAACCGCCCAAAGTAGAGCCGTTAAGTATTGCTCCGTCTGCATACTGATGCAAGTTTGCAAGCTGTTGAGGGTGCATATTTGTGCCTAATTCCAAATACTTATGGCAAAGGGCAGGTAAATCTGCATTATATTCAAGGAAGTTTTTATGCAACCACCAGCTTCTCAATAGAGGAGCAACGAAAGGAGCAATCAATCCACCTATGTTTATAAATACATAGAAGATTTGAAAACCTGAATCTCGTCTTTTCTGTGTTTCCTTTGGTGCATTGTCGTACATTTGACCTACAATTGCCTGCAAGTTTCCCTTGAAAAGTCCATTTCCAAGGGCAATCATCAACAAAGCGGCACAAGTGAAAACCAAAAGTCCAACATTATTTTCCAATGTTGCTGTGATAGGAATTGCCAGCAAAATGTAACCCAGAGCCATAACAACCAAACCACACATAATGGTTCCTTTATAATTCTTGATTTTGTCGGCAATTAAACCTCCGACCAGCGAAAGAATGTAGATTCCTGCGTAGAAAAAGGAATAAATCAACGCTGCATCAGTTGAAGACAGACCAAATTTTGCACATAAGAACAATACAAGTATGGCATTCATAATGTAGTAACCAAATCGCTCTCCCATATTGGCAAGAGCGGCTGGTATTAATCCCTTAGGGTGATTTTTGAACATAATTTTGTGTGTTTTTAATTATTATTTATTAAACTAATTCGCTTTTAATTTCGGCTGCAAATATAACACTCTTATTGCAATTTTTGGCTGTTTTTGTCTGAAAATAAAAAATAATTTTTACCTTTGCCGCCGAAATCCCTTAAAAACACGACTTTAATGCAAGAAAAAAATATGACAAAAGAACAAGTAATTTTAGGAATTGACCCCGGAACAAGCGTTCTCGGCTACTCAATTATCGCAATTAAGGGGAAAAATATCACCTTGCTTGATATGGATATTTTGAAACTGAACAGTAAGGAAGACCTATCAACCAAGATGAAAATCATATTTGACTTTGTGCTGTCTCAAATTGAGCGATACAAACCTGATGTGCTTGCTATTGAAGCTCCTTTCTTTGGAAAAAACGTCCAATCTATGCTAAAACTCGGCAGGGCTCAAGGATTATGTATCGCCGCCGCCTTATCACGCAATATACCTTTCGTAGAGTTTTCGCCACGCAGCATAAAGCAGTCAATAACAGGCAATGGGGCGTCTTCCAAAGAGCAAGTCGCTGCAATGCTTCAACGTATAATACATTTTGAAGCCATACCCAAGTACCTTGATGCCACCGATGCCTTAGCTGTTGCCGTCTGTTACGCCTTTCAAAACAACATTCAATCTTCTGAACCACAGCAAAAAACCACCAAAAGAAAGTCTTCCTCATGGACAGCCTTTCTTTCGTCAAATCCAAATAGACTAAAGAAATAGCAAAATCAAATTTAGGGCTGCAAAAGTGTAACTATTTGCTATAAATATGTAATTTTATAGCCCTTTATAACTATTTCATTATCAGTATATCTAAAAAGGGTAAAATAAAACGCCACTTTAGCAAATTAAAGTGGCGTTTCGTGACGCTGAAGCGGCGTTTTATTTTAGCGAAACGTACTCAAAAATTTAGGAGAGTACGTCACGCAGCTATATTTTTTAACTCAATATTGATTTCTCTGTGCTGTAATAATCTAAATGACGATAGCTTAAAAGGGTTATTTACCTTCCAATCTATACATCAGCAGAGCGAAGTAATCTGTCTGCCATTTGTTGTACCCCCAGTAGGACTCGAACCTACATTTAAAGTTTAGGAAACTTCCGTTCTATCCCTTGAACTATGGGGGCTTGCTTATTTGCGGGCTACTTCTATCTCTTCGTAGCCTTCTATTATATCTCCGACCTTTATGTCGTTGAAACCATCTATATTAAGTCCGCAATCCTGACCAACTACCACCTCTTTCACCTCGTCTTTGAAGCGTTTTAGGGAAGCCAACTTTCCTGTGTAAATCACGATACCGTCACGTATGATACGTATCTTTGTGTTGCGATTTATCTTGCCGTCCAAACACATACAGCCTGCAATAGTTCCGACTTTTGTTATCTTGAATGTCTCTCTTATTTCCAAATTAGCAACTATCTTCTCTTGAATTTCTGGCGACAACATACCCTTTATAGCGTCTGATAATTCGTTGAGAGCGTTGTAAATGACAGAGTATAGTCGTATATCTACCTGCTCTTGCTCTGCTAATTTTCTTGCTGCCACCGAAGGACGAACTTGGAAGCCAATAATGATAGCATTGGAAGCCGTTGCTAATAAGACATCCGACTCTGTAATCTGTCCAATTGACCGATGTATCACATTGACCAATACTTCCTCCGTTGAAAGTTTCAATAATGAACCGGACAAAGCCTCAACTGAACCATCAACATCACCTTTTACAATTAGGTTTAACTCCTTGAAGTCTCCAATTGCTATACGTCTGCCTATTTCATCAAGGGTTATGTGTTTCTGTGTTCTAAGTCCCTGTTCTCTCTGCAACTGCGTACGTCTTGTAGCCAAATCCTTTGCTTCCTTTTCGCTCTCCATAACATTAAACGTATCCCCCGCTTGTGGTGCTCCGTTTAAGCCCAAAAGAAGGACCGGAGTTGAAGGTCCTGCTGATTTTACTATCTGATTTCTCTCGTTGTACATTGCCCTGACCTTACCATAAGTTGAGCCTGCCAAAACCATATCTCCATGCGAAATAGTACCGTCCTGAACGAGAATTTTGGCAACGTACCCTCTACCTTTATCTAATGATGACTCTATTATTGTTCCTTTTGCTCGCTTGTTGGGGTTACCTTTTAGCTCAAGTATTTCTGCCTCCAGCAATACTTTTTCTAATAACAAATCAACGTTTATCCCCTTTTTAGCAGATATTTCTTGTGATTGATACTTTCCACCCCATTCTTCAACGAGAAGGTTCATGCCCGCAAGCTCGGTTTTTATTCTATCAGGATCAGCTCCAGACTTATCTATTTTATTCAAAGCAAAGACTATTGGCACGCCAGCTGCCTGAGCATGATTTATGGCTTCAACCGTTTGTGGCATTATCTTATCATCACAGGCTATAACGATGATTGCCATGTCAGTAGCCTTAGCTCCACGAGCACGCATTGCCGTAAAGGCTTCGTGTCCCGGTGTATCCAAAAACGTTATCTTCTTGCCGCTGTTTGGAAGCGTAACTTCGTAAGCACCGATATGTTGAGTGATGCCTCCTGCCTCCGATGCTATAACGTGGGTATTTCTTATATAGTCTAACAACGATGTCTTGCCATGATCAACGTGTCCCATAACCGTAACGATAGGTGTTCTTGATACAAGTTCTTCAGGATCATCTTCTACTTCGGTTGCTAATGCTTCAACAATATCTGCACCTACAAACTCTATTTGGAAGCCGAACTCATCGGAAATCAGTTGTATCGTTTCGGCATCAAGCCGCTGGTTGATTGATACAAATATTCCAAGACTCATACAAGCAGCAATAACTTTGGTAACCTCAACAGCCATCATTGTTGCCAACTCATTAGCTGTTACGAATTCTGTTACCTTCAATATATTGCGGCTTTGCATTTCTGCCTGTAGCTCATCTTGCAGGTGTTGTTGGTTTTCTTTACGTTTATCACGCTTATGCTTTGATGCTTTTGACTTCCCACCTACAGCAGATAAGCGAGCCAAGTTTTCCTTTACCAATCGCTCAATCTCATTGCTATCAACCTCTTTATGCTCAACTTTACTGTTCCGCTTAGGTTTATGCAAAGTTTTAGCAACGCTACTCTTGTCAGCCTTCTTAATAGGAGAAGGGATTGGGACAGGTTTAGCAATTTCAACCTTGTTTATCTTTTGCCGCTTTCTTTTCTCTTTTTTCTTAATAGTATTGTCCTTGTTAAATGGAGTTCTTGGCTTCTCCACAAGGGAATTGAGGTCAACTTTTTCTTCCAAGACCACAGGTCCTGTAAGCTTTACATATTGTGTTTTAATGAATTCTTTAGGCTTTTCTTCCTGTTGAGGCTGCTCTTGTGCCTCCTGCTTCTTTGGCTTTTCCTCTGTTTGTTTGTCTTGAGCTTGTTTGCGAAGAAGCTGTTCGCTAACTTGACGCTCTTGCTTGCGAATGGCTGCCAGCTCTTTTTCTCTCTCCTTTTTAGACCTCTTCTTTTCGGGTTTGCTATCAGGAACAGATGAAAGGTCTATTTTCCCCAAAACAACAGGCTCATTAGTCTGCGGTTGCGTTGAGCTACTTTTCTTTTTACCAACACTTGACTTAGTATCACTTGAATTTGGCTCTACTTTTTGTGGTTCTGACTCTGCTTTTGGCGGCTCTAACTCTTGTTCAGATTCAGGCTCCGGCTCCATTACAACGGCTTTGATTATGATTTCATCTTCCTGTTGAGCCTCTTCTCTTTTCTCTGCCTTCTGCTCTATTTTTGTTTCTTTAACAGTCTTCTCAACAGTTAGTTTTATCTTATCTGCCTCTTGTTTTACATGGCTGTCGCTCTGAAATTGAGAAGCAATAAGTTCATAATCGCTTTCGTTAATACTTGCATTGGGATCTACCTTTATGGTACGACCTTTTTTCTGTAAGTAATCAGCAATAGTTGTTATGCTTACATTAAACTCCTTAGCAACTTTCTGCAGCCTGTATGATTGTTTTTTTTCCGCCATATTCCTTTTATGTTATTCTTCTTCAAATTCAGCTTTTAGGATAGCAAGAACTTCCTTGATAGTTTCAAGTTCAAGGTCTGTTCTTTGCTCTAAATCCGAAGCTGAAATGGCAAGTACGTCCTTTGCCGTGTCGCAACCTATAGACTTTAACACGTCTATAATCCACGATTCTATTTCGTCTGAAAATTCTTCCAACAATACGTCATCATAATTCACGTCTTCGTTGCGATAAATCTCTATGTTGTATCCCGTTAGTTTGGTTGCCAAGCGTATATTGAAGCCTCCCTTTCCGATAGCCAACGATACTTGATCGGGATTCATATAAACATCCGCCCTTTTCTCATTAGGATGAATCTTAACGCTATCTACTTTAGCAGGATTTAAGGCTCGGCTAATGTATAATTCCGTATTGGTCGTATACATTATTACATCAATGTTCTCATTACGTAGTTCGCGTACAATACCATGAATACGTGAGCCCTTCATACCAACACATGTTCCAACTGGATCAATTCTGTCATCGTACGATTCAACTACTACCTTTGCTCTTTCGCCGGGCTGACGAACTATATCTTTAATTGTAATTAAGCCATCATAGATTTCGGGTACTTCTTGCTCAAACAATCGCTCCAAGAAGATAGGAGAAACACGAGACACGATGATTTTAGGCACTCCATTTCTCATTGTAACCGACAGAACAACAGACTTTATTGTGTCTCCCTTGCGATAGAAATCACTTGCAATCTGTTCTTCTTTTGGTAATGATAGTTCCACACCTTCTTCGTCCAAAAGCATAACTTCCCTCTTCCAAACCTGATGAACTTCTGCCACAATCACTTCACCCTTTTTCTCATTATATTTGTTGAAAATAGCCGTCCGTTCATACTCTTGCACCTTTGAGACTAAGGTCTGCCTGATTGCCAAAATATCCCTTCGTCCAAACTCGGAGAAAGGTATGAGTTCAGATAAATCCTCCCCTATTTCAAAATCAGGAGCAATCTTAATAGCGTCAGAATAGGCTATTTGAGTGTTTTCATTTTCAACCGTACCGTCCTCTACAATCACTCTGTTACAATAGATGTCAAAGTCGCCTCGGTCAGGATTGATGATTATATCAAAGTTGTCTGCATTGCCGTATTTCTTAACAAGCATCGCTTTATAGACATCTTCTAAAATCTTCATAAGAGTTTCTCTATCAATATTCTTTGAATCCTTAAACTCTGCAAAACTATCTACTAAATTCGTAAGTTCCATTTATATTATTCTTTTATTATTATCTCATTTTATCAATTACAACCTAACGAAGAAACGGTTAAAGAATAGTCCTCTATCTCCCTATCCACTAAGGTTTCAAAGGCTTTTGATACACTGCTGCAATCCTCAATGGTAACACCCGTCAATCTATCCAAATAAATGGCAATATTGTTAGCCTTATTGACCGTAACTTTGGCTACGATAAGGCTTTCATCACCCGTTTGCCTTGATAATTCACAGGCTTTTTGAGCTGCTTTTTGTACCGTTTCTTTACTAATCATTCTTTCTAATTCTTTATTTACGTGCTACTTACAACAAGAGGAACGCCCTGCGTCCCTCCAATCACATACCTTTTTCAACTTGCAAAAATACAATTTTTTTTTAACATACGCACAAAATGACAAAAAAATCTTACAAGTGCCTACCTCATTTCAACCAAACGCCACAACAATTTTCTAAAGCGGCGTTTCAGCGTCACGAAACGCCACTTCGTGACGCTAAAGCGGCGTTTCAAGAAATTAAGGCGGCGTTTGGGTAATGCAAAGAACTGCTATGCGTCCTGTATGCGGTAAATTGAAGGTAAAAGTGCTGCGATGTAGCCTTTTGAATAAAAATATTACCTTTGCACAACAAAATATTGAATTTTTTATATCTAACTTTGAATAAAATGAAAGTAAAAATCGGTCTCGTGCAACAAAAATGCACCGCAAACGTTGAGCAAAACATAGAAAAAACTATCAACAATATCCGTTATGTTGCGGCAAAAGGAGCAAATATAGTATGCTTGCAGGAGCTGTTTGCTTCGTTGTATTTCTGCGATGTGGAGGATTATAAGAATTTTGAGCTGGCAGAGACCATTCCGGGTAACACAACGGCGATTTTTTCCGCTCTTGCTAAGGAATTAGGCATTGTGATAGTGGCTTCTTTGTTTGAAAAACGCACACAGGGCTTGTATCATAACACCGCCGTTGTTATTGACGCTGACGGCACGCTGCTTGGTAAGTATCGCAAGATGCACATTCCAGACGACCCCGGCTACTATGAGAAGTTTTATTTTACACCCGGCGACTTGGGATATAAGGTTTTCAAGACAACATTCGGTACAATCGGAGTGCTTATTTGCTGGGATCAATGGTATCCTGAAGCAAGTCGCATAACTGCTTTGAAGGGTGCAGAAATCCTTTTTTACCCTACGGCTATCGGCTGGGCTAAAACACAAGATGAAGCAACCAACACAGAGCAATATAACGCTTGGCAGACCATTCAACGCTCTCATTGCATTGCCAATGGTGTTCATTGCGTTTCGGTTAATCGTACGGGTGAGGAAGGGGATATGCAGTTTTGGGGAGGTAGTTTTGTCTCTAATCCTTTTGGTACGGTGCTTCACCAGTCTCCACACATGGAAGAGGACAATGCCATTGTTGAAATAGATCTTTCATTGACCAATCATTATCGTACCCATTGGCCCTTCCTGCGTGATAGGAGGGTGGATAGCTACAGGGAAATAACGGAAAGATTTATTGAAGGAGAATAAAACGAAATAAGAAATGAAGAAGTGGATTACCGAACACTGGTCTATAACAATCGCAATAGTAATTTTTATTTGTGGTTTTATCTTATTTGTTCCCTGTATTAGAGATACATTTTTTGGAAGGAGTGTTTCTCCATCTGAAATTATAACATATATTGGTATAGCCGCAGGCAGTATTATTGTCATAGGGCAACTTATTGCAGCAGAAAAGCGGAACAATTTGATGAAAACACGAAACGAATTAACCGAAAAGGCAAATTTAGACATCCGTTTCAAGGACGCCGCAATGCTTTTAGCCAATGACAACACAAGTGCAATGCTTTCAGGTGTTGCTGCCTTACATCAAATAGCCGTTGAAGCCTCACAAATAGAAGACCAACAAGATTACGTGCAAGTCATAAAGGATATTCTCATTAACTTCATTAGAGAAGGTTCGCAAATTGAATACAAGAAGGACGCACAAGGAAATGTAGTTAAAGATACATACGAAGAACCAATGGTAGAGAAAGCATACAACGATAAGCCTACAATAATAGTTCAAACAATCATTGATAAATTGTTTAAGGATAAGTATTGGGCAATATATAAGGACTATCCAACTGATTTAAGTAATTGTGTATTGAAAGGTTTTAATTTAGATGTAGCTCATTTAGAAGAAGCGTACTTTTGGGGTGCTCATTTAGAAAGGGCGGACTTTCGGAGGGCTCATTTAGAAGGAGCGGACTTTCGGAGGGCTCATTTAGAAGAAGCAAAATTTAGAAAAGCATTTGTAAAAAGGGAGACAATCTTTACAGCCACCATATATACTGACCTACCCTATGAAAAACTCCTTGAAAGACTTGGTGCTAAAGACTCAGAGAAAGTAATGAAATGAATAAAACAAGAGAGGCACAACTACCGCAGTTATGCCTCTGTTTTGTGAGTGATCTAAGCAGGATTCGAACCTGCGACCTACTGCTTAGAAGGCAGTTGCTCTATCCAACTGAGCTATTAGACCATCAACAATAAACCAATCAATCTTAAAAAAGGAATCAACACAACACTGATTCCCTTCTTTGTCGGGGTAGCAGGATTCGAACCTGCGACCTCCTGGTCCCAAACCAGACGCGATAACCGGACTACGCTACACCCCGAATCTATTCCCTTTTTTGGCTGCGGAGAGAGGGGGATTCGAACCCCCGGTACCCTTATTCGAGTACGACAGTTTAGCAAACTGTTGGTTTCAGCCACTCACCCATCTCTCCAATTGCTCAGAATTGGGAGTGCAAAAGTACAATTTTTTTCTCACATACCAAACTTTTTTGGTTTTTTTCTTAAAAATATTTTCACAAAACCTTTATCTATCCACATCAAAGCCTATTTACAAAAGAGTCATTACCTGTTTCAAAACCACCAAAAACAGATTAAAACAGCCCATATTTAGCTTCTGTTTCGTAATGTTTTATTTAGTCAAAATAAAGTGAAAGAAAGGTAGGATTTTAGGCTATTTCAATAAATAATTTAGCAATTTTGTAGTTGCAATGGAGCGATGTGATATGCTGTTTTTTTGCTCTAAAGTCATTTGGGCAAAGGTCTGTTCAAAGCATTCGGGCAAAAAGACAGGGTCATAACCAAATCCGTCACTGCCTTTGTTCTCTCGGATTATCGTTCCTTTACAAACGCCTTCAAAAAACAACTCTTCGCCATTCTCAATCAAACATATAACCGTGCGAAACAATGCTTTACGATTGTCAATACCTTCCATATTTTTCAGCAACTTGCATACATTATCCTCAAACGTTGCATTTTTCCCCGCATAACGAGCAGAAAAAACGCCCGGCTCCCCTTTCAAAGCCTCAACCTCAAGACCTGTATCGTCTGCAAAGCAATTCACTCCATATTTATCAAAGACATAACGAGCCTTCTGTTGAGCATTTTCTCTCAAAGTGAAGTATTCCTCCGGTAAAGTCTCATTACAGCCAATGTCTTGAAGACTTCGGAAAACTATTTTACCATTTGCCAAGTCGGATATTTCCTTTATCTTGTGCCGATTGTTTGTTGCAATAACTAATTCTTTGATGTTCATATTTTTGTTGTTTGCCAATGTTTATCAAAATACCATATTTCGTTGTAGCCAACGCTTCTAAGCATATCACAAGTTGGTTCAAAGAGGCAATCTATCTCCTCTACCCGATGACAATCGGTAGAAATGGTAACGGGAATCTGCATTTGAGCCATACGTTTTATCCATTGCCGAGAAGGGAAATAATCATCGCAACGCCCTTTGTATAATCCCCTTGTGTTAATCTCGCATATAGTTCCATAAGTGCTTTTTATGGTCTGAAGAGTTGTCATCATAAGGTCTTCATACCAAGCATCGGTCTGCTTAAAATATCGCTCCTTATTGTGCATCTTTATCTTGTCCAAATGCCCTACCACATTGGGCTTGGCGTCCTTTATCATAGCATTGGTCTGACAAAAGAAAGTCTCAACACCTTTGCGAATATCTCCGTCAAAAACCGATTCTAACTGCTGGTCATATACTTCCTGCTTGCCGCCATCAATAAACCACATCTTTTCTGCCCCTTTTGCCTTGACCATATGTACGGAAGCGATGAAATAATCAAGATTGTATGCCTCTGCCTGTGCGTTTATGTCCTCCATTATGTCGGTTATGTAGTCAAATTCCATAGCAACAAAGAGCTTTATCTTACCTTCATACTTTTGTTTGAGTCTATTACACTCCTGCAAATACTCTCCAACGCACTCCTGCTTGATAGCAAAACGATTTTCAAAAGGAACAGGAGCATGAGATGAAAATCCATAATGAGTTAAGCCCTTATCAATAGCCGCCAATACCATTTCCTCCAAACTATTCTTGCCATCGCAAAAGTTACTGTGGGTATGGAAGGCGAATTTCTTACTCATAATTACTGCCTGTTGCTGTTTGTTATTACATAAACCTTATCTCCTCTGCGGATAAGGCTCTTTGTGGGAATGGAACACATCTCTCCTTTTATTGCTTTGCCAACTGATTTCAACTCTACGCGTATTTCACTCACCTTATCTTCATAAACACCGGTCGTAACGCCCATTATATATATGTCATCACCTACTTTCAATTCGCCGCTGTCCATTTTGACTTCGGCAACGTCAAGATTCTTAAAATAGTTTGTAACAATGCCCACATAAGATTTAGTGGTTGTCGCCTGCGAGCCATACCTTTCTGTCCATTCTCCTGTCGTTTGTCCCAAGTAATAGCCGTTCCAAAAGCCCCGATTATAGACTTTCCGCAGCTGTTCGTTCCAATAATTCAACTTTTCCTTGCTCCAACTGCCGTCAAAGTATGCTTGCACTGCATCTTTATAGACTTTGGTAACCACCTTGACGTATTCCGGACTCCTGCCCCTGCCTTCTATCTTCAACACACGCACACCTGCGTCAAGTATTTTGTCCAAAAAGTCTATTGTCTTCAAGTCTTTGGGCGACATTATGTACTTATTATCAACGCAAAGCTCTGTTCCGCCGTCTAAATCGGTAACTTTATAAGGTCGGCGGCAGTATTGCAGGCACGAACCACGATTTGCCGACTTGTTTGCGTTGTCTAACGATATGTAACATTTGCCTGACACCGCCATACATAACGCTCCGTGTGCAAAACATTCAATTTGCAGCAGCCGTCCGCTTGGTCCCTTGATTTGATTGGCGTTAATCCATTGCGTAATAGCCTTTACCTTATCCAAACTCAACTCTCGTGCTGTTACAATCACGTCTGCAAAAGAGGAAAAGAACTTTACAGCCTCCCGATTGGTGATATTGCATTGGGTAGATAAATGAACCTCAACACCAACTGCACGAGCGTAAGAAATAACCGCAAAGTCAGAAGCAATAATAGCCGTTATGCCGCATTGCTTTGCCGTAAGGATAACCTCTTTCATATAATCAAGCTCGTCATCGTAGATTATGGTGTTCATCGTCAAGTAAGTACGCACGTTGTTATCCTGTGCCGTTTTTGTGATTTGCCGCAAGTCGTCAATATTAAAGTTATTTGCCGAAGCCGACCTCATATTCAACGCACCCACACCAAAATATACGCTATCCGCACCCGCATCTATTGCCGCCATAAGAGCTTCGTACGAACCCACAGGAGACATAATTTCCACATCTTCAACATTCATTGGTTACAAAATCCTCTTTTATCCGACTGCAAAGGTAGTTAAAATAAACCAAACGCTGTTACACTTTATCCAAGCAGCGTTTTAACTTAGCCAAACGCTGTTTCATTTTGCTGAAACGGCGTTTAAAATCTGGTAGGTATATACCAAAAATTCGGTAGGTATATACCAAACGCTCATTTGGTATATACCTACCGAATTTTTGGTATATACCTACCGAATTTAAAGTGGCGTTTTGTGAAAATAAAACAGCATACAGTCAAGTTAAAACAGCGTTTGGTCAAAGTGTTATGGTGTTTGGTTGGCTTGAAGCGGTCATTTATCATTTTTTCACTACCTTTGCCACTCGTTAAATCATAGCTTATCGTATGTTTTTACCAATAACAAAGCAGGAAGTAGAGAAAAGAGGCTGGGATTATGTAGATATAATCCTCGTAAGTGGAGACGCATACATTGATCATCCCTCTTTCGGCACGGCGGTAATAGGCAGGACGCTGGAGAATGCAGGTTTCAGAGTAGCCATTGTTGCTCAGCCTAATTGGAGAGATGACCTTAGGGACTTTAAAAAAATGGGTAAGCCTCGCCTTTTCTTTGGTGTTACTTCCGGATCTATGGATTCAATGGTTAATCATTACACTGCCGCCCGCAGATTGAGAAGTGATGACGCTTATACGCCTAACAATGAAGCCGGTTTCCGCCCTGATTACGCCACGACCGTATATTCAAAAATTCTTAAAGAGCTATATCCCGATACTCCTTTAATAATAGGTGGCATAGAGGCGTCAATGCGGCGGCTTGCTCATTATGACTACTGGGAGGACAGGTTATTTCCATCTATTTTGATAGACTCTAAGGCGGATATGTTAGTCTATGGAATGGGAGAAAAGGTTATTGTGGATATTGCAAACAGGCTGAGCAAGGGAGAGAAGATTTGTGAAATGATAAGCATTCCTCAGACCGCTTTTGTTACCAATAACGTTAATCATACAGCTAATGACAGCATCGTTCTGCCGTCCTTTGAGCAGTGTAGGGCAGATAAGAAACAGCAGGCTCAATCTATGAAGATTATTGAGCAAAATGCAAACGCCTTTAATGGTAAAGTCTTGGTTCAAAGTTACGCAAAGCAGTACGTTATCGTCAATCCGATGGATAATACCTTTTGTTCCAAAGACCTTGACAAGAGTTTTGACCTGCCATATATGCGAGAGCCTCATCCGAAATATAAGAAAAGGGGAAGCATTGTTGCTTTTGAGATGATAAAGCATTCGGTCAATATACATAGAGGCTGTTTTGGAGGTTGTAGCTTTTGCACCATTGCGGCACATCAGGGTAAGCGTATCATATCTCGCTCGGAAGGCTCTATCTTAAAAGAAATAAAGGCTATCTCTCAGCGTGATGACTTCAAAGGTTACCTTACCGATTTGGGGGGACCCTCTGCCAATATGTACAAAATGGAAGGCAGGGACAGGACTCTGTGTGAGAAATGCACAAAGCCTTCGTGTATCTTCCCCAGTGTATGCAAGAATATGAACAATGACCATAACCCTTTGCTGAAACTTTATGAAAAGGTGCGGGGTCTGCCTTATATAAAAAAGGTCTTTATAGGTAGCGGTATCAGATATGATATTTTCACGGATTATAAGTACTTTGATATTGTCTTTCTGCATCACGTGAGCGGCAGACTCAAGGTTGCTCCCGAGCATACTTCCGATAAGGTGCTAAATATAATGAGGAAGCCGTCTTTTGATAAATTCGTTGCTTTGAAAAAGAGATTTGACCTTTTGAATATGAAGCATAATATGAAGCAACAGCTCATTCCTTATTTTATAAGTTCTCATCCTGCTTCCACAATGGAAGATATGGCTGACCTTGTACGTCAAACAGCAAAATTAGGCTACAAATTGGAGCAGGTACAGGACTTCACGCCAACGCCAATGACCATTTCCACCGAAATATACTACACAGGCTACAACCCGATGACGATGGAGAAAGTCTATTGTGCAAAAACCAAAGAAGAAAAAGCCGCACAGAACCGAATATTCTTTTGGTATAAGAAAGGGAAGCACTAAATACTTTGTCTGTACTCTTTCTTTGCTTTATTAAAACTTTGTGTTAATTCAACGCAGGCTTGTTTTGTTTTAACCAAACGCCGTTTAATTTTTTTAACTATTTATTTTGGTGCAATATTTCTTCTATTTGTAGTTCCAAGTCTTGATTTGAAGAAGTTTATGTGATAGTTCGTTGGTGTCAATGTTCGTTATGCCGTCATCGGTTAGGCGGTCTATTCGCACCATTGAGCAAGCGTGTATAATCTTTCCCTGACCGAGATAAATACCCGTGTGAGTTGTCTTAATGTTATTTGGTTTTGAGAAGAAGCAAAGGTCACCAGCTTGTGCTCTTTGGACATTTTGAACTGGCGAACCTTCGTTTGATTGTTGCCAAGCGTCCCTTTGAAGTTTTATGTTGGCAAACCGATAACACAACTGCGTAAATCCAGAGCAGTCAATGCCTAAAATGCTTCGCCCACCCCAAAGATAAGGTGCATTTAAGAAGCGTTTGGCAATGTCTATTGAGTGATTTATATCGCCGAAAGTTGCTTCCGCCGCATCGGTTTTTGCTATCGTAAAAGTGTAATCGCCGATGGTGTAAGTATAATCGCAAAACGTTGAGCCAAGCGTTACAGGTATTGTGGTGGATTGTCCGTTGGCTAAGTTTTTTTGCTCAATGAAGGTAAGTAATTTGGTACAATAGACGCTGGGTTTAGCCTTTAGCTTCTCCAAGTCGGCTGATGTGATTGGCAAAAACTGCTTTTGGCTTATCCAACCCTGATAAAAGTCGTGATGAGTCTTGATTAAACATTTGTCATTGAACGTTTCAAGCACGTCAAACGTCTCTCCAAAGAGCAGTTGGCTTACTTGCTCGGAAGTATTATTGGCTTCCAGCCGCATAGGGATAAGAGCCAGATTGCAGAAACCATAATCCATTGCAGCTAAATCTTGTTTGCTTCTATTGCAGCAACAATTCGTTCAATTACTCTGTCTTCTACGCTGTTCTGAGGGTCAAATTTAACTTTCAAATCATAACCAAAAACTTTGCCAATCGTCTGATAAAATGACGCACGGAAGCTTCCACGTAAATCTTTCAGTAAATTGTATGAATCACTGCCTGTTTCGCGGTCTATTAACTTCAAAAGAATTTTCCCCTGTGTCTTATTGAGCTTTTCAAGTGAAGAACCAAAGCGGTTTTTGATGTCATCCTCCGCCTGAGACATATATTTCTTACGCTGGGATTCGTTTTGAGCAGTGGCAAGCTTAGCACTGTAAGACTGCAACAACTTTCCGGCGTCCTTAGCGTAAGGATAAGTCTTCTTAACGTTGGCAATAAGTTTCTTATATGCCTTTACCTCACTGTCGGACAAAGGACAGGCGTAACCATTGACTACGATTGTTGGCAGATATGTAAGAGGTATCGTGTCCCCATCTAAAATTGTCCCCATAACTATCTGTTCCCTTTGAGCAAAACCGCAAAAAGACGCAAGGCAAAGCAGGGTAAAAAACGCTATCTTTTTCATAAAAATTTATGATATTAACGATTAAAAAACGCTGCAAAGGTACAAATTATTCTTTTACGGCAAATCATTGTACTCTTGCTGCTTTTTCTTGGGCAGTTTCTTTATTACCTCATCACGGGAGTGGAAAATGAGTTCTTGTAACTGCGTATCAGGGGTTTGTTCTACGCAAATGGTGTTCCATAACAGGTTGTCGGTGCTGTGATATGGCTTAAAAATGTAACTGTATCTTTCCCTCAACTCCATACTTCTTTGAGGGTTGCATTTGAGATTAAGCCAAAAATCGCCGTTATGCCGTTCCAGTCCAACGAAAGCAAACATCTTTCCCATAACCTTAAAGACCAGCGTATCGTCTCCAAAAGGGCAACTCTCCGAAGCCCCTTTCACTGACAGGCAAAGCTCTCTTAATTGTTCTATGTTCATATTTTATGACAGGCTAATGATGTAATATCCGTTTGTTTGTTGATAATATCAGCGTACAAAAGTATAAATTTTTTCTAAGACAGGGTATGATTCTCACCAAATGCCACCTTAATTTTCTAAAGCGGCGTTTCGTGACGCTAAAGTGGCGTTTCAGCGTCACGAAACGCCGCTTTAGCAAAATGAAGCAGAGCTTGGTTTTAACAAAAGAAAACAAAGGGAAAATGTAACAGCAGTCAGCTGCTTTATATTGCTATATTACTACTTTAAGAAGTTGTTCCGCTTGACGTTATGTGGTAAAAGACTACGCCAAAGTACCTCTTTGCTATTAGGAATGAGGAAAGTATAAGTCTTCTTGTCCCTGTTAGTCAGTTTGTTTTGGCGAAGTTGAGGGTTGAACTGGCGAAACATCTTATATGTTACGTTCAACTGCTTGCAGATAGGGTTGAAGTCGGAAACGGAAGTGTCAATCTGTATCTGCGTTGTGGGCATAGGATAGTAGCAATCGGTCAATCGGATATAATAACCGAATTGTTGCGGATTCTCTATCAGGAGTTTATAGGCAAGAATGCGGAAAATATATCGCGAAGTCTCTGTGTTGAGTGAAAGATTCCAGTAATCGTTTATGCTCTGCTCTGACAAGCGTTTTGCCAACCCGCTTTCGCCGCAATTATAAGCCGCACAGGCAAGCGTCCAACTTTGGAATTGCTGGCGTAAGGCTTTCAAATATTTTGTTGCTGCTTCCGTTGCCTTATCCAAATCATAACGCTGGTCATATTCATCGCTCACATCAAGCCCATATTTCTTTGCAGTAGAGGCTATAAACTGCCAAAACCCTTCAGCCTTTGCAGGAGAAGACACATTGCTTAAAGCACTTTCGGCAACGCAAAGATACTTCAAGTCGGACGGAACGCCATTTGCTTTCAGTATTGGCTCTATCTGAGGAAAATATCGTGTCGTTTTCTTCAATATCATAAACGTTTGAGAGTGCTGATACATTATTGCCGTCAATTCTCTGTCTAAACTCTCGCGGACAAAAGCAGATTCCAATGGAACATTCTCGCCACAGAAAGTCATAGCATCGGGTAGCGGAGGAGCAAAAACCTGATATTTTTCCTTAATCGTTTGTTTGTAAAGTTGCAAATCTCCTTGTGGTTCGTCACTTGCTCTAATAAACAGTACCAAAGCCACAATCAGCATTCCCAAGGACAATAATAATGAGTCTGTAATGGCAATAAACTTTGTGTTTTTCATAGTTTTAGTTCGGTAAAATTTGCTGCAAAGGTAATAAAATCTCATTATAGTTTAGTTTAACACCATATAAACACCTCACTTTTTGAAATATAATTAGTACTTTTGCCGCCCCAAATTGAAACTTTTTGATTACGACTCTCGTATATAAGGGTGTAATTTGGTGATATTAAATGGACAAAATAACCAATGTTAAGAAAACCGGACTCTATTTTGGCAGTTTCAACCCAATACACAATGGGCATTTGATACTTGCCAATCATATTGCCGACAATAGTGATTTGAGCCAAATATGGTTTGTGGTCTCTCCGCTAAATCCATTGAAAAGTCAAGCGTCACTATTAGATAATCGCAGCAGGTTTGCTATGGTGCAGGCAGCTATTGAAGACGATGACCGCTTTCTTGCTTCCGACATAGAGTTTTCTTTACCTATGCCGTCCTATACCATAAATACGTTGGTTTATCTGTCAGAAAAGTTTCCTCAAAGGCAGTTTGTGTTAATTCTTGGCGAGGATAATCTGGATACTTTTGACAAATGGAAAAACTATAATGCCATTTTGGACTATTACCAGCTCTATGTCTATCCACGAAAGCAAAGCAAAGAGGCAAAGCAAACATCAGATACCTTAACCCAATTCAAAAAGCACCCGAACGTAAAGATGATTGAAGCCCCTCAAATAGAAATATCTTCATCCTATATCAGGCAAAACATACGACAAGGGAAGTCAATACGCTATCTTGTGCCTGAAAAAGTGAGGCAAGAGATTGAAAGATGTGGGTATTATAAATAATTTTTTTAACAGGAAAGTGAAACTTTTTTACAATACCTGCGTAATAGATAATAAATTTAACAGCAAATTATAAACGAACAAAGAATAATGAGACAATTAAAGATTACAAAACAACTTACCAATAGAGAAATTACATCTTTGGACAAATATTTGCAAGAAATCAGCCGTTTGGAAATGATTTCTCCCGAAGATGAGGTGATACTTGCTCAACGTATAAAGCAAGGAGACCAGATTGCGTTGGAAAGATTAACTAAGGCTAATCTGCGTTTTGTAGTGTCGGTTGCAAAGCAATATCAAAATCAAGGAATGAGCCTTCCTGACCTTATCAATGAAGGCAATGTCGGATTGATAAAGGCGGCTCAACGTTTTGATGAGACACGTGGATTTAAGTTTATATCTTACGCCGTTTGGTGGATACGTCAGTCCATCTTGCAAGCCTTGGCAGAGCAAAGCCGTATCGTACGCTTGCCTCTCAATAAAATAGGGGCAATGAATCGTATCGGTAAAGCATTTTCATTACTTGAACAACAGCTTGAACGAACTCCTAATCCCGATGAAGTTGCAACTCTTTTGGAGATTCCTGATGACGAAGTGAAGGATAGCTTACGTAATTCCTCCAAGCATTTGTCAATGGACGCCCCTCTGATTTCCGATGAAGACAACACAATGTACGACTTTATGAGGAATGAAGAAGAAATAACCCCGGAAACAGAGCTGCTTTTAGAGAGCTTACGCCAAGAAATAGACTACGCTATCAAAGCTTTAAGCAAGAAAGAAGCCGATATAGTTAAGATGTTTTATGGTTTGGACGGCTATCCTCCTATGACGCTGGACGAAATTGGTGAGAAATTTACCCTAACTCGTGAAAGAGTGCGACAAATAAAAGAAAAAGCTGTCCGCAAACTTAAACATACTTCCCGCATCAACATCTTGCAGTCCTATTTAGGATAAGATTAAGACTATGTTATTTAATATAAAAAGGCGACTTTGACACAACAAGTCGCCTTTTCTTTTGCCCTCAAGTCGGACTTAATAGAAAATAAAGTACTACTTTTGCCACTTGTTAATAGGTAATTTTGGTTGATATGCTCATTGTTGGTAACAGTTTGGTTAGTGAAGATATAAGAGATGTTCGGTTTTGTTGCGATTTGAAGCTCTGCAAGGGAATGTGTTGTGTGGAGGGAGACGGCGGAGCTCCCCTGCTTGAAGACGAAATAAAGGAAATTGATA
>JAISLH010000057.1 GCA_031260565.1 Bacteroidales bacterium | reverse complement strand
TGTCAAATACACCTGTTTCCTGTGAGGGCTGCATTTGCTTTCTGCAATAAATTTGTCATAGACTTCAAAGAACGTCAATCTCTCGTTCATTGTTTCTTCCCCTTTGGCGTTGATGTACTTTCCAGGTAACTTTACCTTGTCAATGTACAACAGAAGTTTTTTACTTGTAATCGTATCATTTGCCTCAATAAGTTTTTTGTATGCCAACGAAATAATGTTCTTAAACTCCCGCACAGATGTATCAATCTCGTTCCGCAAACAAGGAGCGATAACGACTTTTGCTTTGACACATTCTTTTTTGTTGTCCCAATGGTCTGGGTTGATTTCAATCTTTGACGGGATATACAAATCAATGCTCATCCCATCTCTTAAACGAAAACGGACTTTTGTCGTTTTGTTCTTTTTCTCCGTTCTGATAAATGCTTTTATACTTGCCATAATGATAAATGGTTTATTATGTTATTTTAATTATGAAACTCTATGAAAATGCAAAAATACTTTGACCTTTATCAACATTTGGTAATAGAAGTCCATTTTCCCCAGAAATGCACCATTTAAGACTACTTTTTACTGCTTTTTCTTTATTCTCCGCCTCTTCAAAAAACCTCGCAAGAGTAAGAAATAGTAACAAATTAGTAAAAATTTTGCCTCTTCTTATTTTCCTGTTACGTCAATTGGAAGTTATGCTTTTTCAGAATGTCTGAATTTAACTTCAATAACTATTCCTAATTCTGTAACGTCAATCGGAGGTAATGCTTTTGGTTATTGTAGCGGTTTAACGTCAGTAACTATTCCGAATTCTGTAACGTCAATTGGAAATTTGGCTTTTCATAATTGTAGTGGTTTAACGTCAGTCACTATTGGTAATTCTGTTACGGAAATTGGAGGTAATGCTTTTGGTTATTGTAGAGGTTTAACGTCAGTAACTATTCCGAATTCTGTAACGTCAATAGGAGGTAGTGCTTTTTATGAATGTAGTGGTTTAACGTCAGTAACTATTGGTAATTCTGTAACGTCAATTGGACATAGTGCTTTTGCTTTTTGTAGTGGTTTAACGTCAGTAACTATTCCGAATTCTGTAACGTCAATTATGAATAATGCTTTTCATAATTGCAGTGGTTTGACGTCAGTAACTTGTCATGCTATTACGCCACCAACTATAAATTATGCTACTTTTGATGGTATAAGTGCTAATGCTCTTTTCTATGTTCCTTGTGTTAGCGAAGCAGCTTATCTGGCTGCTCAGTATTGGAGTGGGTTTAATTATGGGGAATGCTTTACAGAAAATGGCTTGAATGATGTTGATGTAGTAGAGGTAACTATTTATCCAAATCCAGTAAAAGATGTATTGAATATTGATTGCTTTGATAAGGTCGAAAGTGTTGAAATATTTAACCTTTTGGGGCAACAGGTTTATGCAGGAACTAAGACTACGATAGATGTTAGCAACTTTGCAAAAGGGAACTATGTTGTGAAAGTTTATACTGATAAAGGAGTAAT
The DNA here is from genome assembly GCA_031260565.1 of Bacteroidales bacterium. GTDB lineage: Bacteria > Bacteroidota > Bacteroidia > Bacteroidales > P3 > JAISGN01. The sequence goes on along the minus strand of JAISLH010000057.1, from coordinate 8,452 downwards.
GACAAAGAAGTTTGTAGTAGAATAAAAGTTAGTGAAGTCGGAGTATTCTGGACAATTCTCTGTAATAAAGAAGCGTTACAACCAACATTCCAAAGGAAAGACCTGCCAAAATTGACCACGAAGGAAGAGAAAAGACAAAGCATAAAACGTATGCAACGGGCAATGCTATGAAAATATATGAAGCAAAGGCATAATACATAGGACGTTTTACAGCCTTTAATCCGCGCAATGCACCAAGTAAAGTAGCCTGTGAGCCGTCCAAAAGTTGAAACATTCCAGCCACAATAAAGAGTTTAGAGGCTAAGGCAATGACCGCTTTATCTGTGCTAAAAGCCGATGATATTAGTTCGCCTCCCAAGACAAAGCATAGCATTGAGCAAGACATAAAGACAAGAGCAAGGTGTAATCCTGTTTTGGAAAAGCGACTAATCTCCTGCCAGTTGCCCTTACCAAGATGATAACCAACAAGGATTGTCGTTGCATTTGCTAAGCCTATGCAGATATGAAACGTCATTGTAACCATTGTCATTACGACTTGGTAAGCTGCTATATCTGTAACTGAAACCCAACCAAAGTAAAAAGTAATGAAGCCAAAAGCAAAGCATTCAATAGTCATCTGCCCGCAAATCGGCACGCCAATCCTTAATATTGAACGACTAACAATGCGGTTGATGTTCTTCAAATCTATTAGTTTTAGGTATTTGCAGAATGTTTTATGATAACGAATGTAAATAAAAAGGGCTATTGGAGTGAGCAATCTTGCTATGAAACTTGCCAAACCTGCCCCGAAAACTCCCATTTGAGGGAAGCCACATAAGCCATAAATGAATATAGAGTTAAGGAAAATGTTGAGAATATTTGCCGATATGATGATAGTCATTGCGACTTTTGTGTTCTGCAATCCTTCTAAAAATTGCTTAAAACAAAGGAATATCTGGTTAGGAATAAGACTTAATGCCATTATTATATAGTAAGGTTTGGCTGCTACAATGACGTCTTTCGACTGCCCAAAGTATGAAAGAAAAGGTATCAACGCAATCAGTACAGCAACTAAAACGAGAGAAAGAACGCCGTTTATCACCAACCCATTAGCCAGAAAGTCTGCAATTTTTTTATGTTTTCCTTGTGCGAAGCATTGTGAAATCAAAGGTGTTATAGCAATAGCAATGCCTATTCCAAGCACTAATGCAACGTTTATTATCGCTCCAGAAAAAGAAACGGCAGCCAAAGATAAGGCATTTAACCTGCCTACCATAAGAGTATCGGCTACCTGAACAAAACTTTGGCATAGCAAGGAAAGAATAATAGGATATGCGAGTTTGAGATTGGTAGCGTAATAACGCTTGGGTAAAATCATCACTTCTTTACTTTTTCCCTGATGAATTGTTGTATGTGATGTAAAACTTCCAAGTCTATCGTCAAATTTATCTCACCATATTCGCTCGGCAGTCCTGTTTTGCAACGTTGGAAAAGATGATTGTCGTCTGAAAACGTCTTAATATGCAAGCTGCCGTTGCCAACTTTTGTTCCGAAGTTCTCTGATATGGCGGACATATTTGCATCAGGAACAACCTGTACATCTTTCATTCCTTGTAACACAAGAGTAGGTTGAGTTATCAAAGGCAAGTAATCTTTGGGGTCTATTTCGCAATAAGTCTTCAACCATTTTGGGGATTGCTTGCTGTCTATTGCCTTTCTTTGTTCTTCAAGTCTTTGGGCAAGAACATCTTCATCTGTAATCCCTTCAGCTATTGTTATGGCTTTGAGTTGTGAAGTCAAAACATCTCTACCTTTAAGACCTTGACCTGCCATAAGAATAATAAACTTTAAAGATGTGTCTTTGGACGCAATAATTTGAGCAATAAGAGCTCCTTCACTATGACCGATAAGACCTATGTTTGTAGAATCAATGTTTGCCTGTTGTTTTATCATCTTTATTGCTGCCTCAACATCGGAAACATAGTCAAAGGTTGTGGCGTTAAGAAGAGAAGTATCAGAAGACTTATAGCCTCTGTCATCAAAACGAAAGACCGCTATGCCGCATGTTGTAAGGTGGTCAGCCAAGACAGCAAAGGGTTTGTGCCCAAATACTTCAGAGTCTCTATTCTGTATCCCGCTACCTGAAATCAGTATAACACAAGGAAAATTTCTGCCTCTTTTTGGTTTAGTTAGCGTTCCCTTGAAAGTGTATTTGGGCACTTTGGGATTGGTAAATGTAATCTCTTCAACTATATAATTAAAGGGTGGCTCTGGCGTTTGAGGACGGTTGTATGTGAATTTTCCTGCCTTCTTCACAAACAGCAAAGGAACACTAAGTACGCCTTGCCTAAAAGTTCCGTTGATAGTATCAAAACTTTCATTAAACTTTCCACGATAAACAACTCCCATACTCTGTAATTGAAAGAGGATAGAGTCGCCTTTTAGATACGCTTTATCAACCAAAAACAGGCTGTCGGTTTGTGATGGACTGCCGAATAAAAGCCGCAATGTGTCTGCTTTCACCTTTTCATACTCAATGGTAACGGGTAATTTGGTGTAATTAAATTCAAGAGTAGCCTCAAAGAACATTTTGTTTTGTGAATAGGAAACCGCCGATGTTGCAATGGCAAAAAGAAGTATTAAACGCTTCATATATAAGGATTGTTTTGTTAAAAAAATCAATTATTTTGAGCTGCAAAATTAAGAAAAAAAAACAGAAAGTGGTCGTTTTGAGATAATTTCATACCTTTGCAGTACTAAAAAAGAGAGGAATATACGATGAAAAAACGAATTTATGCCATTAGTTGCTTGGCTTTGGTACTGCTTTTGAGCCTACCTTTTGGGGGAAGAAGTCAAGAAATCAACATAAAGAAAATACCTGACCCTAAGAAGATTTGTGGCACTTGCTACGTCTCAAATCCCGATGGAGTATTGTCAGAAATAGCTGTTAGCAACATCAATGCCAAGCTGCAGAAGTTGGAAAGCGAGACTTCGGCACAAGTTGCTGTTGTGGTCATCAAAGGAGATAAGACGACAGATGCGCGGGAACTGTCTATGGATTTATTTAATTTGTGGAAAGTTGGTAGCAAAGGAAAGGACAATGGTTTGATATTAGTCCTTGCCATTGAGTCTCGTCATTGCTTCATTCGCACAGGTTATGGCTTGGAAGGAGCAATTCCTGACGCCAAAGCAACGCAGATTATGAACCAAATTATGTTTCCAAGTTTCCGTAAAGGCGATTGGGATAAGGGGATTTCCGATGGAGTTGAGGCTATTTCTAAACTTGCCTTTAAGGAATATAAAGAGAATGGTTTCAATTCTATAGCCGTAAATAGCCGCTCTGATTTTGACATAGTGCCATACCTTATTATATACGCAGCTCTTTCGTTGGTAATGTTGCTGCTTTCCGTTTTCAAAATATCAAAAACTCTCCGCCTTTTCTCAAACAATCAAAAGGAAGAAAAGTTGCGATTGCTCAATTCTAAGGCTGCAAAACACATTGCCCTCAACTTTATTTTTCTTCCTTCATTATTGGTTTTGTTAATCTGGATTTACGGCTATTTATATACAAGGATACGCAAATCAGTCGTTGTTTGTAATTGTGGCAACAGAATGAAACGCCTATCCGAAAAAGAAGAAGATACCTACTTATCAAACAAACAGCAATTGGAAGAGGCGTTACATTCAAAGGATTACGATGTTTGGATTTGCTATGATTGTGGCACAACAGCCATTTATTCCTACAACAAAGCCATAACATCTTACTCCGTATGCCCATTCTGCGGTGCTAAAACATACTTTCAGGCGTCAAATTCGATCGTTTCTCCTGCTACAGCCCTTTCAAACGGCATAGGGCGCAAGGTCTTTCAGTGTAAGCATTGCGGTAAAACCCAGACTTCGGACTACAAAATCCCAAAATCAGGCAGCGGAGCTTTCGTTGCAGGCTCAGGTCTTGGCGGAGGACATTCTTCAGGCTTTGGTGGAGGCTGGGGAGGTGGTTTTTCAGGCGGTGGTGGTGGTGGCGGGCACTTCTAAACTTTAATCACACGTCAGCCGATAGCTGTCTCCGTCTTCCAAAGGTACTATAATACCAAGCATTGCAGGCGTAACATTAACACAAGGGTCTGCAAGATTTTCCATATCATAGTAAGTCGTTTGCTCAACACCGTTGTGTGTAATAGTGAAAGAGCATTCGCAACCGCCATAACCGGAACTACAAGAAGCCAATGCTAATGAAGCAACAATGAAAATGGGTAAAAATACTTTTCTCATCTTTGTTTATTTATTTTATTACAGCCTACTCTTTTGTGGATTTTCGGCTTTCTCCCTATTATTACGCAGCAAAAACTATGCCAAACTCTGCTTTAATTTCCTAAAGCGGCGTTTCAACGTCACGAAGTGGCGTTTCGTGACGCTGAAACGCCGCTTTAGGAAAATGAGGCAGAATAACTGCGTTCCCTTAGTCAAAATCACATAAAGGAATGCAGGATATTATCAATAAAAACCTTAATATTTGCGTAGTCGGAAAAAAAGTTGTACTTTTGCAGCCTTAAATTAAAGTAATATAATAATCTAAAAACACAAAGAATCAAATGAAGACAGTATCTATGAGCGGTTCTCTTCGCGAGAACGTAGGGAAAAAGGATGCAAAAAAACTTCGTAAATCAGAGTTAGTACCATGCGTACTTTACGGAGGAAAGCAAGAACAAATTCGTTTCAGTGTTGGACAAAAGGATTTCAAACCTTTGCTTTTCACACCAGACACACATTTCGTTGAATTGACCATTGACGGCAAGATATATCAGGCAGTGTTGCAGGAAGTGCAATATCACCCGGTAAGTGATGCAGTGTTACACGCTGACTTCTTGCAGATAATAGATGATAAACCTATCACAATCTCTGTTCCTGTGAGAACAAACGGCGTAGCACCGGGAGTATTGCAAGGTGGTAAGTTAGAGATAAAAATACGTAAGATGAAGCTCAGAGGCTTGCCTGCTGCCATACCTCAATACGTTGATATAGATATTAGCTCGTTGGAGATAGCACAAGGCGTTAAGGTAGAGGAAGTGGCTATTGACAATGTTGAAGTCTTGAACGTGAAGACCAGTATCGTTGTATGGGTTAAACCTACTCGTAACTCGGCAAAGGCTGCTCCGGCAGAGAAATAAATCATATTATTTTGTAAATGAAATAGGTTGTATCAGTACAGGTGCAGCCTATTTTTTTAATAAGACATAAGCAAATGAAGTATCTGATAGTGGGTTTGGGCAATCCGACTGCCGAATACGACCAAACGCGTCATAACATCGGCTATATGGTTGTTGATAACTTCATAAGAGATTTGAACAATGAGAAGCAGGACAACGCTTATAAGTTTTCATTGGAACGACATGCCTTTGTCTGTGAAGCAAAAGTAAAGGGCAGGACGCTAATCATTATCAAACCTACGACTTATATGAACCTTAGCGGTAAGGCTGTGCAGTATTGGCTAACCAAAGAGAAGATTCCAGTGGAAAATATGCTGGTCATTGTTGATGATATAGCCCTTGACTTAGGTACAATACGCCTTCGGATGAATGGAAGTGATGGAGGGCATAACGGATTGTTGCATATAATAGAAACACTCGGCACAGTCAAGTTCAACCGTCTTCGTTTTGGTATTGGCAATAACTTTTCTAAGGGGCGGCAGATAGACTATGTGCTTGGCAGGTTTTCACCCGATGAAACCGATGTTCTTTTGCCCAAAATAGACCTGTGTTCCGACATCATAAAATCGTTCTGTAGCATTGGTATGGACAGGACTATGAATATGTTTAACGGAAAATAACCTTTGAGGATTGCTGGCGTATTGTTAGTGTGTGAGTTTTTATTTGTAATTTTGCAAACTTAAAATATTTAGATATATGAGACGAAGAATTGTAGCAGGAAACTGGAAAATGAACCTTGTCTTCTCAGAGGCAGATGACTTGGTTAATGGAATTGCACAGGCTTTGATAGAATGTGATTTGGACGATGTAGAAGTTGTTATCTGTCCGCCGTTCCCTTATTTGGAATTGACGAGTGATATAGGTGAAGAATCAGACTTTTCTGTCGGAGCACAGAATGTTAGCAAGTTTGACAATGGGGCTTATACAGGTGAAATCTCCGCAAAGATGCTTGAGGATATGAATATCTATTACTGCATTGTCGGGCATAGCGAGCGCCGCAAGTATTTCAATGAAACCAATGAAGACATAGCAGAAAAGGTTAAAAGATTATTTGAGGTGGATATTACGCCTATCGTTTGCGTTGGTGAGAGTTTGGAGCAAAGGGAGAGCGGTAACCATTTTGGCATCATTAAAAAGCAAGTTGTAGAAGGGTTATTTCATTTGAGCAATGAGCAGATGGAGAACGTCATTATCGCCTATGAGCCTATCTGGGCAATAGGTACGGGAAGGACAGCAACATCTCAACAGGCTCAAGAAATACATTCGTTTATCAGAGGTCTTGTTGCTGAGAAATATGGCAAACAAACAGCCGACAACATCAGTATTTTATACGGCGGAAGTTGCAATACACAAAACGCAAAAGAACTATTTGCAATGCCTGATGTTGATGGTGGTCTGATAGGTGGAGCTTCACTTAAAGCAGATGACTTTGTTAAGATAGCCACCTCATTCTAAACTATGTCCAATTATATTGAAGTAAGTTTTAACATTGCGATAAAGGACAGCGACCTTTGGGCGATAGATATTCTGAAAGATGAACTGCTATCTATCGGCTTTGAGAGTTTTGTTGATGAGGGTAAGGATTTCAAGGGATATATTGCTGCAAAGGACTATGACAACAAAGCATTAACCGACTGCCTTGCGGCTTTTTACAATGAATACAACAACATTGCAACCATAACCTTTGACACCAAAACCATAGAACAACAGAACTGGAATCAAACATGGGAAAAAGCCTATGAATCGGTTATTTTTGGAAACTTTTGTGCTATCCGCCCGCCTTTTAATGAGCCTGTAAGCAACGTAAAATATGATATAATCATAGAACCTAAGATGTCCTTTGGCACTGCTCATCATCCGACAACTGCTTTGATGATTACGCTCCTGTCAAAAGAAAAAAATACAGGCGGAAAGACGCTTATGGATATGGGTTGTGGAACGGCTGTGCTTGCTGTTTTGGCAAAAAAGACAGGCTTTACTTATGTTGAGGCGGTAGATAATGATGATTGGGCTGTTGAAAACGCTATTGCCAATGCAAAAGCCAATAATGCCGACATTAAAGTACTGCATCTTAACCATTGGAAGCCACAAACTGAATACTTTGACGTGTTTTTAGCCAATATCAACCGAAACACTCTAATAGAAAATATGAAAACATACTGCGACACGATAAAAGCGGGTGGCAAACTCATATTAAGCGGCTTTTACGAGGAGGATTGCGATAAAGTTATTGCCTCTGCTGCTGCTTGTTGCCTGCATTTGACGGATAAGCAAACCGACAATAAATGGGCGGCTCTCACATTTGAGAAAGAATAATTATATTGCAGGGGCGGATAATCATTCGCCCTTTTTTATACCCCAATATGATGTTTTGTCAAACAATTTTGGCAGTATAAAGAAAAATTTTTATCTTTGCACCTTCAATTTGTAACAAGCAAAATGATTAAAAACGCTCAAAATACCCCGTCTAAAACAGCAGCAACTGATGTTCATTCCTCAGAAAATCATTTTTCAAGAGGTTTTAGTCATTTTATAACCTGCTATAAACTTTTTATAACCTGCTATAATTTTTTTTTAGCAGGAAATAAATTCGTTTTAGCATGCTATAAAAATTTTATAGCAGGAAATAAATTCGTTTTAGCATGCTATAAAATATTTATAGCAGGAAATAAATTCGTTTTAGCAGATAATAAATTAAATAAAAGTGGATATAAATTAAATTTTACAAGTTATGGGAGGAAAAACTATTTTCCCGCAGAATAATGCGGAGTTTTTTAACTGGGCGGATAACTTCCGCGAAGGAATTCAAGATACGGCAACATCTGACGCATTGAATTTGCCGTCTCTTGCAGAACAAATTATGACGGCTCATTGGGAAGATTTTGAGCAGTGGCACGAAAAATATATCGTGCAAAAGGACAAATCAGGCACAACAAAGGCTCAATATTTTTATTATCGGGAGCTGGTTGAAACGGATATTAGAACGATTTATAATCAGTACATTAAGTATAATCCTGCGGCGACTCCAGCCCTTCGTCAAAAGCTGGGTTTGCGGGCTATTGATGATGTAAAAACGCCGATAGAAATGACAACGGCTGCTCCATACGTTGAAGTTGGAATCCTTGCAAATCACAGAGTTAAACTTGCTATCAAAGCCGATGCATCGCACAGGGCAAAACCAAAAGGTGTGGAAGGTGTTGAAATTCGGGAGTTTGTGGGCGTCAATCCACCTGCGAATGCTGATGAATTTGTTGAGATTTTGAAGG
>JAISLH010000016.1 GCA_031260565.1 Bacteroidales bacterium | reverse complement strand
ACGGTACATGTTTATTGAGGTAAATTTATTACCTTTGCATTTTTTGATTTGTAAATGTGGGTGGGTGGGGTGTCTGATGGTTGGTGTGTGTGTGTGTGTGTGTGTGTGTGTGTGTGTGTGTGTGTGTAGATACGGAAAATAAACGATATATCCAAATTATTTTGGATGTTTTTTTCAGTGGTTATGTTTATAGTTTCCGTCATTTTCTGTACTTGTTTAATGTCTTTTATTAAAAGTTTCAGGGTGCAAATATACAACTTTTCTTTTAGATGTACAGATTTTGTTAATTTTTTTTCGCAATTATTTGTCTTGCTCCTGTGGCTTGTTCTTCCATTTCTACAATTACATAATGCGGCGGCAAGAGACTTTCAACCTTCTCAACCCATTCAATAAAGCAATAATTGCCGCTGTCAAGATACTCTTCAAAGCCTATATCGTAAGCGTCTGTTGCCTTATCCAAGCGATAGAAATCAAAATGATAAAGATCCGAGCCGCTCTTTGAAAGATATGTATTGGCAATGGCAAAAGTCGGCGAAGTAACCGCATCTTCCACTTCAAGCTCCTCACATATTGCCTTGATGAATGTTGTTTTCCCCACGCCCATATCAGCTTTGAAGGCAAAGATACGCTGGTCGGCAAAATCCGTCAGCAGTTGCCGTGCTATGGGTCGCAGGTCGGCTAAGGTGTTGGCAAGATATAGCTTCTGCATTACTTCCTTGTGAGATGAATAAAGGGTACAAGGTTCTCTTCCATTGAGATTCCGCCGTGCTGAAATGTGTTCATATAATAAGAAACGTAGTAATTATAGTTGTTAGGATAGGCAAAGAAATCATTGGCATGAGCAAAGATAAAAGGTGAAGTAATAGACAGCTTGGGCAAGAAAATCTTTGAGCAATCCTTTACTTCATATACTTCTTTGGGATTGTATTCCAGCAATCGGCTTACTTTATACCGCAAGTTGGGTGAAGCGTCCTTTGTGCTCTTTATCTTAACCGGTCTATCTACTTTAACAGATCCGTGGTCTGTTGTGATGAAAATATGAACGTCTTTATCGCTTAAAAACTTCAAAACTTCAATTAGCGGAGAATGTTCTAACCAAGTTTGAGTAACAGAGCGGTAAGCCTTCTCATCAATCGCCAGTTCGCGAACAATATCACTTTCTGTACGGGCGTGAGACAGCATATCAATAAAATTATAGACTATAACATTCAATTTGTTCTGCAGAAAATTAGGCAGGTTCTCTATCATACGCATACCATAATTAACATTCAGCACCTTATGATAGGAAGTTCTGATGTTGAAGCCGTGTCTCTTCAGATTTTCTTGAAGGAATGTATGCTCATTATCGTTTTTATTGCCCTCAACATCTTCATCGAGCCAAAGGGTTGGGTATTTCTTCTTAATCTCACTTGGCATCAGTCCTGAGAATAGAGCGTTGCGTGCGTACTGTGTTGTGGTTGGCAGAATGGAATAATAAACGTCCTCCGTCTCTGTGCGTAAATATTGCTCAATTTGAGGTTGCAGTGATTTCCACTGGTCAAAGCGGAAGTTGTCAAGCACAATCAGAAAGACAGGTTTGTCATCGGCTTTAAGGACTGGAAACAATTTATCGCTCAAAGCAAGATGTGATAAGGCAGGTCGTTCATCGCTTGTGCCGTTCAGCCACGATTCGTAATTCCGTTCATAGAAACGACAAAACAAACTGTTCGCCTCGTCCTTTTGTTGCCTCAAAATTTCAAATATACTCTGGTCTGAGGACTCTGAAAGCTCTATTTCCCAAAACACAAGCTTCTTATACATTTCTACCCATTGGCTTGAATCCATTCGTTCATTCAACCGCATACTTATCTCCCTGAACTGCTGCTGGTAATTCATCGTTGAGACATCGCTTACAAACTGTCGTGAATGCAGATGTTTCTTTAAGGCAAGCAGAATTTGGTTTGGATTGACGGGTTTAATCAAATAATCTGATATTTTAGAGCCAATAGCCTGCTCCATTATCTGTTCCTCTTCACTTTTTGTTATCATAATAACAGGAATGGAAGCAAACTTTTCCTTAATGAGCAAAAGAACGTCAATACCCGACATACCGGGCATATTTTCGTCCAAAAAAATTATATCAACCGCTGTTTTGTTTAGCACATCTAAGGCTTCATTGCCGTCAATAGCAGGAATAACCTCATAATCTTTCATTTCAAGAAAGAGGATGTAAGGTTTTAGCAGTTCCATTTCGTCATCTATCCAAAGTATTTTTGTCATTTGTCAATATTTTTATGTGTAATAATCTTATAACGCAAAAAAAGACGAAACTGATATACTCAATGAAAAAAATAATTGAGTAAAACGTTCCAATGAATGACGTCAAAAAGGATGACGAGCCCTTACACGATTTTCACCATAAATAGTATGCTTTTCACCAAACGCCGTTTTAATTTTCTAAAGCGGCGTTTCGTGACGCTAAAGTGGCGTTTCAAGAAATTAAAACGCCACTTTAGAAAAATGAGGTAGTATTTGGCTAAAATGAAATGAGGTTTTATTGAAATGGAAAGTCTATCGGATGACCTCAATCGTACCTGTGATGTCCCAAGTTTTGTCGTGACGGATGCCGATGAAACGATAAAAGTATGTTCCTGTCGGTGTGCTTGCGTCAGGCTTCCAAAAATCAGACTCTTGCGAGATATTTTTCTTGTGATACATCAATTTGCCGTAGCGATTGAAGATTATGAGCTCATTTTCGGGGAAGATGTTTTGCTCTAACAGGTTATGAATGACAAAAACGTCATTTACGCCGTCATCATTCGCAGTTATAACGCTCGGAAACATTACATTATCAACCGTTAAATCAAGAACTACGATGGAGTCGCAGCCGTTTGAACCTTCAAATGTGTGAGTGTATATACCTTTTTCTGATTCGCTGAAGCCAAAGAGACTAAACGTTTTGCCTTTGAACACATCGGCTTTAATGGTGTCGGTGTATATTGGCTTGACTGCAAGATTCAAAACATAGATTGAGTCGCAACCATAAACGCTTGTGAGGTTTGCGTAATATATTCCGGCTTCATCATATTCCTGTCCGTAAAACTCATAAGAGTCATTGATACAAACAGAGTCATAAATCGTGTCTAAAAAGGTAGGATTGACTGTCAGGTGCAGGTAAATGACAGAGTCGCAACCTTGAATTGTTTGAAGAGACAGGTAATATATTCCTTCCTCTGTCAGAGGTGTTCCTTCGGGGGCGTAATATGCGTTATCACAAATTGTATCGAACACATCAACATCATGATAAGACGCTCTAACCTCAACCAAACACTCTGCTGTCGTAGTACAACCAAAGGTGTCTGAAACGCTTACCGAATATAGGGTTGTGGTGTCAGGGGCTATCGTTATGCTTTGAGTAGTGTCGCCCGTGTTCCAAAGATATTGCCCGCTCGTTGAGGCTGTCAGTGTTGTTGAAGTGCCAAGACAGATTGACGAATCACCGGAAATATTAAGCGTAAGGACTGGACTGACTAAATGAATGAGCGTATCAAGTGTATCGGTGCAAGAGTTGTTGCTCAGACCTGCTATAATCCTTAGTACATAATTGCCACTTAGCTGGTAGGTATGAGCGAATGTGTCAATAGATTGAGTGTATCCGTCATGCAAAAACCACTGAATAGTTTCGCAACTCTGCTCTATGGTGTCTGAACCGAGTGCATTGGTGGATACATAGCTTGTATTGGTGAAATGAACCGTGAATTCGCAGTTCTCAAACGTGTAATTATAATCAAAAGCGGCTATAGGGAAACGATTACCCGCCGTTGCATCTATGCGGAATTTGCAGTCAGGATTTTCTAAGTTGGAGACAATGCAATAAAGGAATTGTGTCGCCTGCGTAGAGACTATTAGCTCGCGTTCGGTGGATATTATAGCGTTGGTATCACTTGCATTATACCATTGATAAGAAAAACCTTCGGGGGCAGTGAATGTACTTGATGTTGCTTCCCCACAATTGAAAGAAGACATCTGCTTTTTGTTGCATTCCAATGTGAAATAGGCATAACCAAAATGCGTTGCGTTGCCGTCAGCACAATCCTTAGTCGTCAGTCTTATCTTTATCTTTTTGTTGTGATAGGCTGACATATCAAAGCCTACTGCTGTCCAGTCCTTCCAAAGAATACTTCCCTGATATACATTCCAATCGGTAGTATTTTCTCCGGCAACAAAGTCTGCCTTACCACAAACAGAATCTATCTCTGCTCCTGTGGAATCAAGTATTACCAAAGTAAAACTTGGTCGTCTGTCGGCTGGATGAGTGCCGGGTGGGTCATAAAGGACGACAGCATACCTTAACAGTAGCAAATCATTAACATTGGTATCGACAAGATAAGTATAGGTAAGGGCTTCTGACTTTCCGCCTTCCCAGTTACCAAGTCTTACTGATTGCGTTGCTCCTGCAGGGATAAGGCTAAGAAGATTACCTGTACGAGGGTCTTTTGCTGAAACATTAGTATTGATAGTATGTCGGCTTGATACCTCTTCTTCCCCGTTATCAACAACGCCATGATAGGTATAAGGATTGGCAGAGGTGTTACCATAGGAAGCATCGGTAAGAGGAGAATACAAGTCATAATAAGGTATGCAGTTTTCATCGGTAAAAGCGGATAAGGTAAGCATATTGCAGGTTATTGTGTCATAATAGCCGTAGATTGTTATGGTGTATGTCGTGGCAGGGGTGAGATTGTTGAATGTTATTGTCCCGTCTGTTATTGTATCCGTTTCTATAAGCACGGTGTCTATATAAATTGAGGCTACCCATGAAAGCGTATCGGCGGCATTAGACCAAGTAACGGTTATTGTATTGGTATTAGTTGAAACACCTGTTACTACAGGCAAAGGGATAGGACAGACGTATGCACAATTTGCTTTATCTATCCAAGTTGAATGAGATTTGCATATAATAGGATTTGGGTCATCGTGAGAAGGGTCATCATGGCAATTACAAAATACATTAACAGAGTAAGCAAAACATGTATCAAGGTTTTCAAACAGATAATAGTTAGTGTCGCTTGTTACCCTATATAATTCTTGTCCAGTCCCTCTATAAATTAAAACAACAGTCCATTCTATTGTATCGGAAGGTTCAGACCACTTAACCATATAATCATTGACATCGGATATGCCGTCAGCTGTATTATCCATTCTATAGAAACTATTAATGGATGGCTGGGGGCAAGAGCATTGATACCATGCTACACTTGCTGGATTATAACAACGCTTGAAGCAACTTATAGCGGTATCGCATGCAGTATAAACGTAAGCTCTGTAATAACCGCAATGATTAACAGGAAATATTGTATCACCAGTTGATGAAATAACAGGGAGCGTAAGAGAATCCCCTTGAACAGCAAATACTGAGCCGCTAATTTCTACAAGGTAGTCAGTAACTCCTGTAATCGTATCCCATTTAATATATGTATGATTGTCTGATAGCACCGTTGCATTTACCCATTGCACTCGGTCGGGACAAGTATCACAAACGCCAAGATGCAAAGCAAAGCCATAGCCTTGCGGTACTTCACTGTCGGTGTGAAAATAAATCCTTACAGACCTTACACAAGAAACAGGTATGTCTATCGTATCGGCAGCAATGGCATAATTACTAAATAGTAATGTACCACGATTGTTATCGTAGATTTCAATTTTCGTTTGTGTAAAAGCTTCCATTGCATATTCCAAATGGATACTGTTGTAAAATACGTTAGAGCTTGTAGTGTTCAGGTACATATAACTATCAACATACGTACCATAATCATTGGTTGCTCCGCCATCGTCATATATCCAACAATCATTGCCCGTATTATAAACCGTACCGGAAGACGGCATATTAAAAGTACTCTGTGCAGAAGCAGAAGCAGCAAACGCAAAACTTAAAATTAAAACGATATATTTTCTCATTGACATAAAGCTATTGACTGGGTTATTTTCATAATTTAATAAATCAACATAACTGTTCCATACTTAACCTGTTGAGCAGAAGGAGGGGCGAGGTAACGATAGACGAGTCGCCAAACATACACTCCTTGCGGACAAGGGTTGCCTCTAAATGTTCCATCCCAACCTTCATTTGGAGTATTGCTTTCAAACACCATAGCACCATAGCGATTGTAAATTTCAAACCGCATCTCTACATCGTCTGCCGAGTAAGGTCGGAATGTGTTATTGCTTTGTTCATTTGGCGTAAAGGCGTTAGGAACAAATATATTGTTGCAGTTGGTAAGTACGGTTAGATGCAGGTATATTACTGAGTCGCACCCTTCTTTTGTTGTTAGATAGAGATGATATACTCCTTCCTCAGTAAGAGGTCTTCCTTCAGGAGCATAGTATTCCTTTTCGCATATCGTATCATATACATTTATGTCGTAATAGGAGGCTTTTACTTGTACCAAATGTTCATCGGTGGAACTACAGCCAAAAGTGTCTATGACGCTTACCGAATATAAAGTAGTATCACTTGGGGTTACTGCTATGCTTTGAGTAGTGTAGCCATTGTTCCAAAGGTATTGTCCATAAGAAGTAGCAGTCAATGTCGTTGAACTACCCAGACAAATAGATGTATTGCCCACAATGGAGACAGAATCAAGGGGAGGAGGGACTAAGTGAATTAGCAACTCTATTGTATCGGTGCAAGAATTGTTTGCAATACCAGAAACAAGCCTCACAATGTAGTCCCCACTTTGCGAATAGATGTAAGAAGTGTGATAGGTTGTCGATATGATGCCGCTATGGAATAACCACTGGGCTGTTTCACAGCTATTAGCTATGGTATCCATACCAAGAGAATCAGCCGATACGTAGCTGCCATTGTGGAATTGAACATAGAATGCACAGTTTTGGAAAGTATAATCATAAGTGAAGTCGGCATTTGGATAGCGATTCCCTGACATTGCATTAAGTCGGAATTGGCAGTCGGGGTTTTCCAAATTAGACACTATACAATAGAAATACTGAGTTGCCTCTCCATAAACCACTAATCTATTGCTGGTAGATAGTACAGTACTTTCATCATTAACATTGTACCACCGGTAAGAAAAGCCTTCAGGTGCAAAGAAGACACTTGAATCAACCTTCCCACAATTAACTGCTGCTATATATTTACTTGTGCATTCAAAGGTAAAGTAAGCATAGCCAAAGTGTTTTGAATTACCATCAAGACAATCTTTTGTCGTAAGACGCACCTTTATCTGCCTATTATGATAAGGCGAAACATCAAAGCCTACAGTTGTCCAATTTTTCCAAAGAATATCCCCTTGATAAACATTCCAATCATCGGTATTTTCTCCTGCAACGAAGTCCGCCTTACCACAAATAGAGTCTATCTCTACTCCTGTGGAGTCAAGAATTACCAAAGTAAAACTTGGTCGTCTTTCCGGCGGGTGAGAGCCCGAAGGGTCGTTAAGCACAACAGCATATCGCAAAAGAAGCAAATCATTAACATTAGCATCTACAAGATAAGTGTAGGTAAGAGCCTCCGATTCTCCCCCTGTCCAGTTGCCAAGCCTCACAGATTGTTCTGCTCCATAAGGAATAACACGAAGTATATCTCCTGTATTGGGGTCTGTTGCCGAAGTGTCATAATTTACCGTGTGTCGGCTTGTAACATCATATTCTCCATTATCAATAACGCCGTGATAAAGGTAAGGATTAGCAGCCGAATAGCCATAAGTAGCATAGGTCAGAGGAGAATGCAAGTCATAATAAGCTATGCAATTATCAAGGGTAACAGCAGTGAAAGTCGTATCACAACTTATTGTACCAGAAGAATCATAGATAATTATTGTGTATTGCGTTGCTCTATCAAGATTGTTGAATGTAGTTGTTCCATTTCTTATTGTATTGGTTTGAATCAAAGTAGCACCCAAATAGATTGAGGCTACCAATGAAGTCGTATCATTAGCCAATGTTATAGTAACATAATCTATATTTGCATAAACGCTGCTTACACCAATAAGACAACCGCTGCAATTAACACCATATATATATTGTACAGCAGCCTTGCAAGGAGGATTATCATCGTGATAAGGATCATCGTGGCAATCACAATACACCGTTACGGCATAACTATAACACGTGTCAAGGTTTTCAAACAAATAAAAGTTAGTATCGGTTGTTACCCTGCTTACCTCTTGCCCTGTTGAGAAATTAACCAAAACTACAGTCCATTGTATTGTGTCCGCAGGCTCAGACCACCTAACCATATAATCATTACGTAAGCCATCGGTATCGTTGTCTATTCTATTAAAGGTAGTGATACTTGGCTTAGGACACAGGCATTGCCTCCACCCAGTATATGCAGGACTAATACATTGAGAACAACTTGTGGCTATAGTATCACAAGGTGTATAAACAGAGGCAGAAATAGTATCACAATGGCGAACAGGGAAGATAGTATCACCAGCAGGCGAAACAACAGGAAGCATAAGAGAGTCTCCCTGAACGGCAAGTGTTACGCTACCGAAGGAAGAGCTATAAAGTCTAACAAGATATTCACTGCCACCAATAACGGTATCCCATTTAACCAAAGCCTGATTATTTGGCAACACCTCTGAACTTACCCATTGCACTCTATCGGGACAGGTATCACAAACGCCAAGATGTAAAGCAAAGCCATCGCCTTGTGGTGCTTCACTATCAGTATGAAAATAAACCCTTATAGACCTTGCACAAATGGTTATGTCAATCGTGCCGACTGTATCAGAAGCAGAGTTTCTAAAAAGCAATGCTCCATTATAATTATTGTATATTTCAATCTTTGTTTGTGATGGAGCTTCCATTGCATATTCCAAATGAAGACTATTGTAAAACAAATTGGAATTAACAGGCGTCAATATCATATAACTATCAACGTAAGTTCCATAATCATTAGCTGCTCCGCCGTCATCATAGACCCAACAATCGTTACTTGTGTTAGTAACCGTACCTGAAGCAGGCATATTAAATATGTCCTGTGCCGAAGCAGAAGCAACAATCATCAAACTCAAAACTAAAGCAGCATACTTTCTCATTCTAATCATCCCTTATTGCTTTATCAATTTCTTACCGCCAATCACTTGCCCGTCCGAAAGCAGGCATAAATAATAAACTCCATTGGTTAAATGACTAATATCAATCATTGTCTTGCTGTCGTTGATTGAAAGGTTCAACACTTCCATTCCCGAAAGGCTGTAAATCTTTATGCCATTAAAGTTATAGCCCTCAACAAAAAGTTTATCACTTGCAGGGTTAGGATACATCTTTATGCTGGCAAGCTCAACATCGGTAAGATATGCTTCGTATGTGTAAGTATAACAAGCCTCATTGCTAAACTCACTTTCACTGTTGCAGTCATCCACCGCCTTAATCTTATAACAATAACGCTCACCACTAACAAGGTCTGTATCCACATATCCACTCGTATCAAGGGTAGCAATCAAATCACCATTGCGATACACATTATATATGTCCCCCTGATCGTTCCAAAAGACCGTCAATCCATCATTGCCAACCTGTAAGACGAAGACATTAGTCGGTGTGTCCGCTTGAGGATAGTAATGAACCTTTACCCCCACAACACTATCACAACCATTGACGCCTTGCAAGGTAAGATAATGATACACTCCCGTATCACTTATCGGCTCTGTGAAGTTATTGTCGCTGTAAGTTGTCCCGCCGCATATCGTTACTGAGTATGTTGTGGTGTCAAGAACATAAAACGAAAAGTTCAACGCAACAAGGCTATCACAACCTTCATCCGTAGGAAAGAACCGATAATAAATACCAGCACTGCTTATTGGAGTTGTAAAGTTGTCATCTGTATAAGTCTCATCAGGGCATACTTTGCCTGTGTAGTTGGTTGTCGTTCCTATACCATGATAATTGGTAAAGTAACTCCAGTAACTATCATTCTGATAAGCCGTCAAGCTACCGCAAGGCACATAAACAGGAATGCCTGTTGGTATGCCATAAAATGAGATAGAAGCCTGCGGAGGTGTTGGTGCATCTACTTTAATAAAAGTCAGTCCGTAACAATAACCAAAAACATCAGATTGTATTGTGGTTACAGAACTTGGAATTGTTATAGAAGCCAAAGCACCACAACCTGAAAAGGCAGCAGTTTCTATTAAAGTGATAAAGTTTGGGATAGTTACTGATATTAAATTGCTACAATAATAAAAAGTACCATTTCTTATTGAAGTAATATGATTGGGAATATCTATTGATGTTAAACTACTGCAATATTGAAAAGCGTAGCTACCTATTGAGCTGGCGAAAGGAGGAAGCATTACTGATGTTACATGGCAGTAGGCGAAAGCATAATTTCCTATCGTAGTAACAAAGTTTGGTACTATTACCTCTCCCGTTTTGCCTCCCGGACAACAAATCAATGTATCTCTTGTTTTATTATAAAGGATACCATCAAGAGAACTATAATAATAGTTGTTAGCACTTACATTTATTGATGTTAAGCTACTGCAATTTCGAAAAACATTCCCCGTTATTGAATTAACAGTGCTTGGAATGGTAATTGATGTTAAGCCACCACAACCATAAAAAGCATCACTTTTAATTGAATTAACAGTATTTGTAAGATTTATTGATGTTAAGTTTGCACAATTCCGAAACGCATTAATACCTATTGTAACAACCGAATATGGTATCATTACATTCCCAGTTTTCCCATCTGGACAGCAAATTAAAGTATCTTGCATTTTACTATAAAGTATCCCGTTGTCTGAGCTATAATAATTACTATTGGTATCAACGTTTATTGACGTTAAACTGGCACAACCATAAAAATTCTCATAAGGAGTGGAAATTGAAGTAACAGAACTTGGGATGTGGATTGATGATAGACTTGAACAATAAGAAAAAGCCCCATAGCCTATAGTCGTAACAGCGTTGCCGATTGTTACCGAAGTTAGATTTGAGCAATACTGAAAGGACGCGTTTCCTATCGTAGTAACATTATTACCAACAATAACGCTCTTTATTTTGTCATAGTAAGCATACCAAGGTCTATCATTATCCACCATTGCACCGCTGCCGCTAATTGTTAATATGCTGTCGCTTGTCAATTCCCACGTAAGGCTTCCCGTTGTGCCTGAGGCGATAATCGTCTGCGACTGACTAACCGAACTACAACAAACAAAGACTATTACGAGTATGAAATTGGTAATTATTTTTTTCATTTTACCTTCAAAGATTTATAAAATTACGGCTGCAAAGGTATGAAATATTTTCATA
Source organism: Bacteroidales bacterium (assembly GCA_031260565.1). Taxonomy (GTDB): domain Bacteria; phylum Bacteroidota; class Bacteroidia; order Bacteroidales; family P3; genus JAISGN01. The sequence goes on along the minus strand of JAISLH010000016.1, from coordinate 35,818 downwards.
ATATTCTCAAAAGCAAGCATAAAAAATGCTTTCAGTGCAACAAAACAACGAACTGCGGCTGCTTTTGCTTGGATTGTTTCACTTTTACCTTGCTTGGTTTTACCCCAATGCTACCTCATTTTCCTAAAGCGGCGTTTCGTGACGCTGAAACGCCACTTTAGCGTCACGAAACGCCGCTTTAGAAAAATAAGGTGGCGTTTTATGAGAGCAAGGTTTGTGTAAGTTTCTCGCCGAAGGGTTAGTCAATAAATTTCCAGCTCAGTCCCCAGCGGAAAGACAGGGCTTCAGAAGGATAATGCAAAGTTTGGAAATAATCATTGCCCAGCAACCCGGCGTAAGGATGCGTAAGGGCAAGGAATAAATTAACACTGCTAATCTGAACCCCTACAAACAAATCGGTATAAAGGTAATTGCCAACTTTGCGTTCCTGTTGGCGATAAAAAGAACCAAGTTCAGGGCTGTAAGTATCGGCATAAAAGGCGGTGTTGTAGTAGAAATCCAACCCTATTTGTGTCTTTAATTTTTTGGAAAAGAGAAAAAACTCAACATAAGCCGTCTGTTTGACCTGCAAAAGTGGCAATGGCACAGCCTTTTCGTCATCTGCGTACTGCACAGCCGCCGTTCCGATGAAGCCAAACGCACCAAGAGTAAATTTATTGCTCAAAATAGCCTGATAAACATTGGTATTGCCCTCTTTTTGTATTGGTTGCAGACTTTGAGAGAGCCATACGTTGTCGCTAAGAGCAAAGTAATTAAGGTTTAAAGTAAGTATTCCCAAAAGCGATGTGCCGATTGATAGTTTTGTCGTCTTAATAGAATTGAAATCATTAGTCCATTGGTAGTTTGTAGTGTTGTTATGGCGGTAAAAAAAGTCTGCAGCAGCGGTTTTATAAGAAAGACTTGCGAAAACTTTATTGCGATTGATAGTGTCAAAGGCAAGATTAGCACTAATTGTTGCAAGAGAATTGTCGCCAAAAAGGTTATTGGAGATAGTTTTTTCACCATAAGCCTTGAAGTGAAAGCGTTTAAGGGCGTAATCAAGCCTTGCAAAAGGGGTAAATAATGAAGTTTTTTCACTCATATTGCGGTCGGCAAAGAGGTTATAATCGTGTCTTATGCCAGCGTTGAGAGGTAAGAATTTCGCAACAGAGCTATATGATAAAGTATTGGTAAGTTTTTTGTTGTCAAAAGAAAGAGTGGTGTCAATGGATTGGGCATCGTGATAAATGCGAGTGTTATTGTCAAAGCTGTTGGTAAGGGTTACAGCCCCCAAAGACTTAGGCAATCTGAGGGATTGGGAAAGGAAGAAATCGGCAGACTTGAATTGAGTATAGGAAGCAGTCAATAACACAGGGTATGCAGCAGGTGAAGGAAAGGAATCGGCAAGAAAGGCAGCGTCATTTATGCCTCCGCTTTCGTTGGTGTAAGCTCGGTTGCGGATATAGGCTGCTTCGGCTCGGTAAGTCCCTTTTGGAGAAATGTAGTTTGCCGTTGCATTGAAGAATTGGTTCATCACTTGGGAATTTACAAACGTTCCGTCAGCATAATCCACATCATACTGCAAGCCGATGTTCAAACCACGATAGACGTTCTGCGAATGAATGATATGAAAGGCTTGAGTAGAGTTCAAATCGTTGGAATAATAAAGTTCGGAGAAAGGTTTATGGAGTTGATAAAACTTAATGTTGCCTTTGTTGTATGTATAAGGGGAATAGATGTTGGGTTGATATTGCAGAAATGATGTGTTGAGGTCATAGAGCGTTGATTGAGACGGAGAGCCGTAAGTAGAAAGTTGCTGAAAGAAACCATTGTCGGTTCGTTTCAGTGGAGAGAAATAATGAACATCAACAAGATTGTCTTCAATCTGAAAAAAGGAGTCAATGAAGTAACTTTCGCTTGTGTGGTGATAGTAAATGCTGCCAATGGAAAGGCTATCCCTGCTGAGACTAAGGCTATCCCCTTTAAGGCTGAGGCTGTCTGCCGTCTGTGCCTCCACACAAAATGAAGCCAAAACAGCACACCACAATAACAAAAGCCTCTTTGCTGACATCAAAACAGGATTTAGTTATGGTTTTCGCATAAGAAACGCTCGGCATCTATTGCAGCCTTACAGCCACTTGCCGCTGCCGTTATTGCTTGTCTGTAAAGCGTATCCTGAACATCTCCTGCGGCAAAGACTCCTTTAATATTGGTGTGAGAAGTGCCGCCTTTGGTTACAATATAGCCTTCGTTGTCTAACTCCAACTGCCCTTTGAAGACATCGGTATTAGGATTATGCCCTATGGCAATGAAGATACCCATAAGGGAAAGGTCTTTTTGCTCTGATGTCTTAGTGTTTTCAAGCCTTACACCCGTAACTCCGCTCTCGTCTCCCAAGATTTCAACAGGCTTATTGTTCCATACTATTTCTATCTTTTCGTTATTGAGAACTCTTTCCTGCATAGCCTTTGACGCACGTAACTCATCACGTCTGACAAAGAGGAAAACCTTCTTGCAGATGTTAGACAGATAAGACGCTTCTTCACAAGCCGTATCACCACCGCCAACAACGCCGACAACCTGATTGCGATAGAAAAAGCCATCACAGGTAGCACAAGCCGACACACCCTGCCCCATAAATTTTTTCTCCGAATCCAAACCCAGCCACCTTGCACTTGCTCCTGTGGCAACAATAAGCACATCGGTTTCACAGCAGTTGCCATTCTCATCTTCCAAAACAAAAGGTCGTTTGGAGAGGTCTGCCTTTTCTATTGTTGCATTTCTGATTTGCGTACCAAAGCGAAGAGCCTGTTGTTTTAGGTCTTCCATCATCTGCTCTCCTGATATACCTTGCGGATAGCCGGGAAAGTTCTCTATCTCTGTCGTTATCGTCAGCTGTCCTCCGGGTTGAATACCCTCAAATAAGACAGGCTTCAAGTCGGCTCTTGCAGCGTAAATAGCAGCTGTGTATCCAGCAGGACCAGAGCCTATAATTGTACATCTAAGTTGTTCTTTCATTTCTATAGAATTTGTTTTAAAAGTGTATAATCCTTAAATACAACGCTTGTCTTCCTTGTCTATTGTGCTGTGACAGAGAAAAGATTTGCTGTTGCTCCATAAGATTATAATATCTGTTTATATTTTAGTCTGCAAAAGTACATATAATTTTCCAATTCACCGCTTCATTTTACCAAGACGCCGTTTTAAGTTACCAAAACAGCGTCTTAATTCTACGAAGCGGCGTTTCATTTTACTTTGATGTACATCTTTTTTTATTTTGATGTACGTCTAATTTTATTTTGATGTACATCTAATTTATTTTTGATGTACGTCTAAATAATTTTAAGTGGCGTTTGATGAAATTAAAGTGGCGTTTGGCTGACTTGAAACGGCGTTTGGCTAAAATGATATGAGATAATGGCGTGCTTTTTGTTGGTTTTGATGCGATAAAATTTGCCAAAAAGATGTCAATTTTGCTCCTTATCCCTTTTTTATATACCTTTGCAGTCGGAAAAAAAACGTTTTATTATGTCAATATCAATACAGAACATCACCAAACTTTATGGCACACAACGGGCATTGGACAATGTTTGTTTGGAAATAAACGATAAGGAAGTTGTTGGCTTGCTTGGACCTAACGGAGCAGGAAAATCAACACTTATGAAGATTATTACCTGCTTCATTCCGCCTACTGAGGGCTCGGTAAAGGTTTGTGGCGAGGATATTTTTGACAATCCTATGGCGGTTCGTGCCAATATAGGCTATTTACCTGAACATAACCCTCTGTATTTGGATATGTACGTGCGTGAATTTCTTACTTTTGTGGCAGGGCTTCACAAGATAAAAAACATTAAAGAAAGAGTTGAGCAGATGATAGAGCAGACGGGCTTAACGAAGGAGGTCAATAAGAAGATTGGTGCTTTGTCTAAGGGTTATCGTCAGCGAGTAGGGCTTTCGCAGGCACTCATTCACGACCCCAAAGTGTTGATACTTGATGAGCCTACGACAGGTCTTGACCCTAATCAGCTTGTTGAAATCCGTTCTTTAATAAAACAGGTCGGCAAAGAGAAGACAGTGATGCTTTCCACGCACATTATGCAGGAGGTTGAGGCGGTTTGTTCCCGTACAATAATTATAAACAATGGTAAAGTGGTGGCTGACGATGACACTAAGCACTTAGCCGCAGGTCAAAGCCTCGAAGCCATATTTAGAAAGATAACGAGTGAGCAGTAGGCGATAAAAGTAAAGCCTTAATCTGCTCAAAAGTTAGCAGGCTTTGCTCAGCGGTAAGCATATTTTTGATAGTTATTTTCCCTTCTTTCATTTCGTTTTCGCCAATCAGGGCAACGTAATGAATATTTTTGTCGTTGGCATAAGCCATCTGCTTTTTGAGTTTGGCATTATCGGGATAGACTTCACTGCTTATTCCTTCCGCTCTCAGTTTCTTTGCCAACCGCAGGCAGTAAAGAGATTCCGCTTCCCCGAAGTTGATAAACAATATCTGGGTTGTATGACTTAGCGTTGGCGGAAAAAGTTCCAGTTGCTCCAAACAATCATAAATTCTATCCGCTCCAAAGCTTATGCCTACCCCTGAGACATCAGGCAACCCGAAAATATCGGTTAAATTATCATATCTGCCACCTCCGACAACCGAACCAATGGCAACGTCCGCTGCTTTGACTTCAATGATTGTTCCAGTGTAATAATTAAGTCCTCGTGCAAGGGTAAGGTCTAATTCAATGTTTGCAATCTTTAGCTCTTTCACAATGGCAAGCAGTTTATTTAACTCCTCCAAACCTTTTTTGCCTGTTTCAATGCCCTCAAATAAGGTTTCAAGTGTGGCAATCTTCGTTTCATTAGAGCCATTTAGCAAAAGGACAGGTTTAAGTCTCTCAATATCTTCCGCCGTAAAGCCTTTTGACAGCAGCTCTTGGCAAACGCTATCCATACCAACCTTATCCAATTTGTCTATGGCAACGGTTATATCAGTTAGATTGTCGCTTTTGTCAATCATTTCGGCTATTGCGGCAAGTATTTTGCGATTGTTGATTTTTATGACCACATCAAGCCCAAATTTATTGAAGACTTCCTGTATTATTTCTAACAATTCCGCCTCGTTCATCAGGCTATTGCTGCCGATTATGTCTGCATCACACTGGTAAAACTCACGATAACGTCCCTTTTGTGGTCTGTCGGCTCTCCATACTGGCTGGATTTGGTAACGCTTGAAGGGAAAACAAATATCGTTTCTGTGATTTACGACAAAGCGAGCGAAGGGAACGGTCAAGTCATATCGCAATCCCTTTTCGCAAATCTGCGTAGTAAGTTTCTTATAATCTGTTGTAGCGGCAGTATCCGCTTTTTCAAGGAAATTACCCGAATTTAGTATCTTAAAAAGCAGTTTATCGCCTTCCTCTCCGTACTTTCCCATAAGTGTAGATAGGTTTTCCATTGCTGGAGTCTCTATTGGAAGGAAGCCATGTTGCTGATAAATATCTTTTATTGTCTGGAAGATGAAGTTTCTTTTTATCATCTGCTTTGGGAGAAAGTCTCTTGTGCCTTTTACTACGCTGTAACTCATTTTAATAAGCGTTAAAATTAAACATAAATTTAATTGAAATAAATTAGAATCTGCGTTATAAAATTACAAATTCACGTTGCAAAAGTACAAATTATTTTTTTATCAGTGTCTTTTCTCCCTTTATTTCAGCCAACTGCCACCTCATTTTCCTAAAGCGGCGTTTCGTGACGCTAAAACGCCACTTCAGCGTCACTAAACGCCGCTTTGAAATGTAAATGTGGTAGTTCGGTTTTTTTTTGTACCTTTGCAGGCTCTTAAAACAAATTATTGTAATGCAGGAAATAAGAAACATAGCAATTATTGCTCACGTTGATCACGGCAAAACGACACTCGTTGACCGTATGCTATATCAAGCTAAACTATTTAGAGACAATCAGGAAAAGAAAGAACTGATTTTAGACAGCAATGACTTGGAACGGGAACGCGGAATAACAATTCTTTCAAAAAATGTGTCTATTCGCTATAAGGATACGAAGATTAACATCATTGATACACCCGGTCACAGCGATTTTGGTGGTGAAGTGGAGCGGGTTTTGAATATGGCAGACGGCGTTTTGCTTGTTGTAGATGCCTTTGAAGGTCCTATGCCGCAGACACGCTTTGTTTTGCAGAAAGCAATAGAGCTAAACCTCAAGCCAATAGTTGTTATCAATAAAGTAGATAAACCAAACTGCAACCCTTTGGACACTCAGGAGAAGGTATTTGACCTGATGTTTAATCTGGGAGCAACGCAGGAACAATTAGACTTTCCTACCGTTTTCGGCTCTTCAAAAGAGGGCTGGATGAGTGAGGATTTCCGCAAGGTAACTACTGATGTATCTTATCTTTTAGACCAGATTATTGAGCATATTCCTACCTATCAAAAGGAGGAAGGGACAACACAGCTGATGATTTCTTCATTAGATTATTCTTCTTATGTGGGGCGTATTGCTGTGGGAAGATTACATCGCGGCAAACTGATAGCAGGGCAGGACGTAATGCTTGTCAAGGCTAATGGACAGCAAATCCGTTCCAAGATAAAGGAGTTATACGTCTTTGAAGGTTTGGCAAAAGAAAAGATAAAGACCGAAATAGAAGCAGGAGAGATATGTGCCATACTCGGAATAGAGAACTTTGACATCGGAGACTCCGTTTGCGATATTGAAAACCCTGAGCCGCTGATACCAATTAAGGTTGATGAGCCTACACTCTCCATGTTATTTACGATAAACAACTCGCCATTCTTTGGAAGAGAAGGAAAGTTTGTAACATCTCGCCATTTGCGTGATAGATTATACTCAGAGCTGGAAAAGAATCTTGCCTTGAAGGTAGAGGATACTGATTCCCCTGATGTGATGATTGTCTATGGTCGCGGCATACTTCATTTGTCAATTTTGATAGAGACGATGAGACGCGAGGGTTATGAGTTACAGGTTGGACAGCCGAAGGTTATAATAAAGGAAATAGACGGGGAGAAATGCGAGCCGGTGGAGCAGCTGACTATTGTTGTGCCAGAGCTGTTTGCAGGAAAGATTATAGAGCTTGTAACGATGAGAAAGGGCGAAATAAACTCCATAGAACCACAAGGAGACAGAACACATTTGGAATTTACGATACCTTCACGAGGCATAATAGGTTTAAGAAACAACGTATTGACATTAAGCGAAGGCGAAGCAATTATGGCACATCGCTTAAAGGGCTTTGAAACTTGGAAAGGTGAGATAGGGGGCAGACGAATGGGTGCTTTGATAGCCAAAGAGACAGGAGAAGCAATAGAATATTCAATAAATAAATTACAGGATAGAGGCAGGTTCTTTGTTAGTCCGGGTGAGCAGGTTTATACTGGTATGATTATAGGAGAGGGCTTGCGACCTGACGACATTGTGGTCAATGTAGCAATCACCAAGAAGCTAACTAATATGCGTGCTTCAGGCTCTGATGATAAGATTGCAATAGCTCCGGCTATTAAGTTCTCATTGGAGGAGGCTATGGAATACATCGGAGAGGACGAATACTTGGAAATAACACCAAACAATCTTCGTATCCGCAAGATAATCCTTGATGAAACGGCACGAAAGAGGGCAACGAAATAAGTAAAAATAAGGAAGGCGGCATCGTTCTATCGCTTCAACTTATGGTTGGGGAGGAAAGTCCGGACAACGCAGAGCATCATACTACCTAACGGGTAGGCAAGGGTCGCAAGACGTTTGACAGCAAGTGCCACAGAAAACAACCGCCGATGCTTTGTAAGCAGGTAAGGGTGAAAACGTGAGGTAAGAGCTCACGAGTCGGGTTAGTGATAATTCGTTTGGGCAAACCTTATGAGTTGAAAGACCAAATATATCGCAATTAAGGGCTGCTCGTCCGCTGCGAGGGGTAGGTCGTTGGAGGCTTGTTGTGAAGCAAGTCCCAGATTAATGGTAGAAGCGGAAGTAAAACTCCGAACAGAATCCGGCTTACAGATGTTGCCTTATTTTTAAGCCCGTTGATATAATGTCATCGGGCTTTTTGTTGAGACCTGTAGCTATTTCTATCTTCTTTTTTTATCCAACGCAGGAAGCAAGTCAATTCTATAAGTGATGTAATGGTAAAAGAGCAAACAGATGTCAAAGCCGCTCCCTTCACACCATAGATAGGCACAAGCCATAAGCCCATAAGTAATGTTGTCAGCAAGCCAATAAGAGAAGCAACGGCAGAGATAGAAAAATTACCCTGTGAAGCAAAATATTGTGTAACGTTACTGGCACAACTTAACAACAAAATACCAGCAGCCAACAGCCTTATAATATAACCCACATCCTCAAAGCCCGCACCCAACAACCAAAGATAAGCCTCCGAAGGCATAAAGCACAAGACCAAAAGAGCAAAGAGAGTGAATAAGGCATTGATTTTTGTCATCTTTATCGTCAGTTGCTTGGGCATAGCCTTGTCTTGTGAGTTTGAGAGTTTGGAATACTGCACCAACGCCAATGAAGTGCCGAACAGCAGCACGGCTTCGGTTAAACTGACGGCATTAGAATAGACTCCAACTACACTCTTGCCGCAATAAAAGAGTAAAATGTAGAACAGCAACCGATAATTCAAAGCCTGCATTATCGTTCCAAGCTGTTTTGTCGCCCCTTTGGCAAGCATCAAATACGATATTTGAAGCAATTCTTTACGTTTTACGGATGTCTTTATAGCTATTAGGTAGTCGTTTTTGAGCAAAAATATACTATAAATGGTGCTTACAAGATATGAAAAGCATAAACACAGCACAAAATCGTGTGTTGTGTGTAAGGCATTGCACAGCCATAAAACCACAAGGAGAATTGTTGTCAGCAGGGGGCTTACAATCTTTACCTTGTTTGCTTCTATTATCTTCTCCTTGCCAAGCAAAAAGAACTGATTTATTTCGGAAACGGAGGCTAAAACGGCTATCAATAACGTCTCATAGCCATATTGAGGCACAAAAGCAGGAAACAGCACGGCGAAAAGTAAAGATAGCAACGTCAGTCCTGAAATCCATAAAAGTGAGGGTAAAAGTAGCAAAGAAAACCTGTGCCTTGGCGTTAAATAAATGAGCGTTGAGTTACCGATAAGGTTAAAAACGAGCATAAGAACATAGACATTAAGCACTATCATTGCCTGTTCCCCTTTTTGCGTTGCTCCTAAGATTTGGCTAACTATAATTATGGTTGCAAAGCCAAAGGCAGAGCCGAGTATTTTTGTAACAAATGTATGTAAGATTTGCTTTATCACTGCTGTTATTTTGGGGCAAAAGTAGTAAAATTGTTTATATAATTTTGGTATGTGAAAAAAAAGATGTACTTTTGCAGCCTCATAATAAGGTGCTTCTTGCACTAAAATTATATAAATGGTGGTCGTAGCTCAGTTGGTTAGAGCATCAGATTGTGGTTCTGAGGGTCGTGGGTTCGAATCCCATCTTCCACCCCAAGCGAACGAAGGTTCATTCATTACGAATGAGCCTTTTTTGTTGCCAACCCGTCTTCCATTTTTCTAAAACGCCACCTTAATTTTCTAATGCGGCGTGTCAGCGTCACGAAACGCCACTTCGGTACGCTGAAACGCCGCTGTAGGAAAAAGAAGCAGAGTTTGGTTTTGGACAAAGGACACAAAAAAGGGATAATGATTTTTAACCGCATTTCGATTTGGTTTTGCAAAAGCACGCAAAACAAACGTATTGGCTGCTTAATGAAGACAAATTCTTTTTTAATTATGTCTAAATTTGCGAATTATACACAATGTTTGTGTCATATAATGTAAAAATATACTATTTTTGCAACTTCAACGTTAGATATTTGTGAGAAAAAGTTTGAAACATATTGGCTGTATTTTTGCATTGGTGTTGCTTTTTTGCTCTTGTTCCACTCATAAGGACAAGTGGCTGAATCGCAACTATCATGCGGTAACAGCTCATTATAATGCGTATTGGAATGGCAATGTGGCGTTGAAAGAGGCTATCGGAACGTTGGACAAAGCTCATAAGGACGACTTTACCCGTATCATTCCCGTTTATCGGCTTGGTGCGGCAAAGGATTCGGCAAGCATTAAGGGCAATACCGACCGCGCAATAGAAAAGGCTTCAAAGGTTATTCAAAAACATTCTATGGTTATCGGTGGCGTTGAGCGTAATCCGAGAATAAATGAGGCTTATCTGCTTATTGGGTGCTCTGCTTTTTACGTTAGGGATTACAAGACGGCAGAGGCAACTTTCAGATTTATGCTTGGCAAATGGAAGGAAGACTATGAGGCTATGACTTGGCTGGCTTTGACGCTAAGTAAGGACAAACGATATGCTGAGGCTCAGACATTGCTTGACCAGCTACGCAACAAACTCGGTAGTGGTAACTCACTCTTCCCTTTTGGAAAGAAGAATGAACTTAGAAACTTTATGTATTTGGTTAGTATAGAGAACAGCTTGGCTCAGGGCAACAATGCAAAGGCTTTAGAGTATATGGATTTGCGGCATGGTAACATCTTCCAGAGAAAACTTAACAACCGTCTAACATTTATAGAAGGGCAGATCTACCAACGCAATAATGATTTTGAACAGGCAAGTAAATGCTTCCGCAAAACAGCACGGCGGTCTTCCTATTACGATATGGAGTTTGCATCTAAACTTAACTTGGCGATGTGCTACGACCCTGCAACTACAAAGAGCAATGCCATAATCTCAAAGTTGGAAAAGATGCTTCCTGACAAGAAGAATATAGAGTTTTGCGACCAGATTTATTATGCTTTAGGAGAGGTTTATTACAGAGATAAGAATATAGACAGGGCTTGTGATATGTGGGTTCTTTCTGTGGATAGCTCAAAGAATAATAACATTCAGAAGGTGGCGTCTGCTATGCGTCTTGCTGATACTTATTATGACATTGTTTATGATTACGAAAAGGCTCAGATGTATTATGATACGGCTCTTTCGGTTATGCCAAAGGATTACCCTAACTATGAAAACATAAAGAGCAAGCAAAAAGTCCTTACTTCATTGGTTGCAAACCTTAGGACAGTAACTCGTTGGGATAGTCTAATTGCTCTTTCTCTCTTGCCGGAAGCGGAGCTGAACGCAAAGATTGACGGATGGATAGAGGAATATAAGCGAATTGAAAAAGAGAAAGCAGAAAAGGCAGCAATGGCAGCAGCATTGGCGGCACACAACAGCAATATGCCAAACAATAACCAATACAACGCAAACAGCAATTGGTATTTCTATGTTAATTCTACAGTGCAGGCAGGTCGTAATGAGTTTCAACGCACGTGGGGAAAGATAGAATTGGAAGATAACTGGCAATTAGGTGACAAAGCCCTTGTGTTAGACTTTGACGATATGGCGGAAAGTAGCGACTCAACAGATGTAGCCGACTCCTTATCTTCTTCCGATGGCAAATCATCTTCCAAAGGGGCAAGCCCTGCCAGCCGTAGTTACTACACCAAAGATATACCTTACACAGACGCACAAAAGGAAATAGCCAACAAAGCAATAGCAGCGGCTTTGCTGTCGGCAGGTTATATTTACTATCAAGGGCTAAACAATTATGAGAAGGCAATCGTTACTTTCTTGGATTTGCATCGGCGATACCCTACTTATCCACAAATCTTGCCTTCCTCCTATCATCTTTATACTATTTACGACAAGATAGGGCAGTACCCCAATGCAACCTTTTATAAGAATAAAATTCTGACAGAATATCCCGAAAGTGAGTTTGCCTTAATGCTTCAAAACCCTGACTATTTCAAAGAAATGGCAAAGAATAACTCTGTTGCGGAAAACCTTTACACCAAAGCTTACAACTCTTACAGTCAAAAGTATTACGAACAAACAATGAAAGAAAGCAGGACAGCTATTGACAGCATAAAGTTAGGGGCTTACGTTCCACGTTTTCTTTATTTGGAAGCTCTGTCAAAGGGCAGGCTTTACGGCATAGACTCCTTGCTTACGGCGTTGAGTTTAATTGTCGTCAATCATCCTACTTCCGAGATAACGCCAATAATAGATGAGCAGCTGCAATACCTTCGTAACAACTACGCTTCGGCTTCTGCCAACATAAAAGACAAAGGCAACATAGCCGTCCTTGTCAAAGACACGGCAAACGCTCCAAAGGATACGACAAAAATTGAAGATAAGAAGCCAATCATTGCTGATGACGACATCTTGGACGCTGAGAGTTTGGTCTTTCGTTACAAGGATATGCAGCATTACTATATCCTTCTCTTTGATGATGACAAGATTGACGCCACACTGCTAACTCAACAGGTGAAAACTTTTAACGATAGCCTATATGCCAATGATAGCCTTGCAACATCATCAGTCCTTTTCACGATGAGCAAGCAGATGATTTCAATACGAAGTTTTGGCAACACCGAACAGGCAATGACTTACTACAATTCAATTTATGATAATATCTTACAAGACTTGCCTCAGTCATATTACAGCCATTTTGTTATCTCTCTTCAGAACTATCCAACCTTCTATTCCCGTAAGAACATAGCTGCTTATTTGAAGTTCTTCAAAGTTGTATATATTAAATCATTAAACAATAACAATCAAATAAATCCATAAAACAATGAAACAACACCCTATTAACGCTTATTTGACCCGTCTGGCAATCTTTTCGATAGCCGTCTGCTTTGTCTTTCTATTCCTAATGCTTTTTACCAAAGGCGCGTTAAGCCCTTGCATACCTTATTATATTGTTATGTTCTGGGTTTTGACTGCCGCAGGATATTGTATGGTTTATTTTTTACCAAAGCGTGGAACGATGAATTTTGTGAATGCGTTTATGATAGCCAAGTTCGGCAAGATGATAATCTATCTTGCGGTTTTGGTCGCAGTATGTCTGCTTGACGTAGAGACAGGTAATACCTTCATAATCTCATATTTTATCATCTTTGTCCTCTATCTTATCTTTGATACAATAACCCTTAATTCCCTTGCGAAGAAAAATAAATAATAAAACCCCAATAGTTATGAACCGTAAATTGTTATACATTTTTGTTTCTGCCGTTCTTTTTGGCAGTATCCTTGTTTCAAGTTGCAAGGAAGAGGAAGACCACGACCTAATAATTGGAAAATGGAGAGTAGCCGAAGTTGTAGCCGATACGACCGCCACACCGTGTGCTTTACAATCGCATATTGAGTTTTCCGATTACGTTTTTGAAGCCGCTAAACGGCAGATGTTAGATGTTGTTGTGGGCGTTAAGAGTGCCACTCCTATCAAAGATTCCACTGGGCAAATCATTGGCTACGACTATGTGTGCAGAGACCCTGCCTACACAAGCTATAACTACACCGTAAGCAACGATACCCTCACTCTTAACAACAATACTACCCACGCTATCAAGAAATACATTATCCAAAAGATAACTAACGACAGTATGATTTGGAAATCGCTTACGCAGGAAGTTTATTACAAATACCTGCGCTGGCAATAGAGCATTTCAGAGTATAACTTCATAGACCTAAAACGCCACTTTAGAATTACAAAACGCCATTTCGTAATTCTAAAGTGGCGTTTGGCTGAAGCAGAGCAAAGAAGTACAATAGCAATTCAAATAAATATAGTATTTTTGCAACAAAATTATAACAGCAAATTGATAAATGAAAAATATAAATCAAGAAACCATAAGAGCAGATTTTCCTTTGCTGGCAACAAAAGTAAGAGACAGGCAACTGATTTACTTAGACAATGCGGCAACTACGCAAAAGCCAACGTCAGTTCTTCAAACCATTGACTCATACTACCGAAATAGCAACGCCAATGTGCATCGTGGTGTGCATTTTCTAAGCAATGAAGCTACTCAAATGCTGGAAGAGGCTCGCAAAACAACACAACAATTCATCAACGCCAAGGAAGACGCCGAGATTATCTTCACTCGTGGCACTACGGAAGCCATAAATCTTGTTGCTTCTTCATTTGGGAAGTCTCTTGCGAAGGATGATGAGATTATTGTATCTGAAATGGAACATCATTCCAACATAGTACCTTGGCAATTAACGGCTTTGGAACATCAAGCGACTATAAAAGTGTTGCCTTTTGACGATTTGGGAGAGCTAATGATTGAAAAACTTGAACAACTCATCACTTCAAAAACACGAATCATTGCAATAACACACGTTTCTAACGCTTTGGGTACAATAAACCCTATAAAAAAAATCATAAACCTTGCCCACAGCCACGCCATTCCTGTCTTGGTTGATGGGGCTCAGGCGATTGCTCACACAAAGGTAGATGTCAGCGAACTGGATTGCGATTTCTATTGTTTTTCCGGGCATAAAATCTATGCTCCAATGGGCGTTGGCGTTCTTTATGGCAAGAGATGCTGGCTTGATGCGTTGCCTCCGTATCAGGGAGGTGGCGAAATGATAAAACAAGTCAGTTTTTCGGGAACGACATTCAACGATTTGCCCTACAAATTTGAAGCAGGAACGCCGTCAGTAGCTGATATATTAGGCTTAAAGGCTGCTTTGGATTACGTAAATGACATAACATTGGAACGGATTGAAGAAATAGAAAACTCATTGCTTGATTACGCCACGACACAGCTTCAAACCATTGATTGCTTACGCATAATCGGGCAGGCTAAACAAAAGGCTGGTGTAATTTCTTTCCTCATTGACGGCATTCATCCCTTTGATTTGGGGACTTTATTAGACCAGTTGGGTATCGCAATTCGCACTGGACATCACTGTGCTCAACCTGTGATGGAACATTTCGGCATTACAGGCACAGCAAGGGTTTCTTTGGCGGTCTATAACACTCAATCGGAGATAGATTTCTTCATTTCAGCCCTGCAAAAGGTTATTTTGATGTTACGATAGAACGTTTTGACGAGGCAAAGAGCCTCATCTTAGGAAATAAGTCTAATAAACAATGACGCCGTCCTTGATTGTGATGATACGGTCGCTCATTTTGGCTAATTCTTCGTTGTGAGTAACGATGACGATTGTTTGATTGAGGTCGTTACGCAGGCGGAAAAATAAATTATGTAACGACTTAGCATTCTCTGTATCAAGGTTTCCACTCGGTTCATCAGCCAATAAGACACTCGGATTGTTGATTAAAGCCCGTGCAATGGCGACTCGTTGCTGCTCTCCACCCGATAACTCGTTCGGTTTGTGGTTGCAACGGTCATAAAGGTTGAGTTTGTCAAGCAGAATCTTCGCTCTCTCTTCAGCATTCTTTCGTTTGTCGCCGTGAATCAAAGCAGGAATGATAACGTTCTCCATTGCAGTAAATTCAGACAGCAGATGGTGAAACTGATACACAAAACCTATTTCATTATTACGAAAAACGGATAGAGCCTTATCGCCTAAGAGTGAAACGTTTGTGGCGTTTATGGTAACAGACCCGCTATCTGCCCTGTCCAACGTGCCGATGATGTGAAGCAATGTGCTTTTGCCTGCACCGGAAGCTCCTACTATTGAGACGATTTCGCCTTTGGTAACGTGTAAATCAACGTTTTTTAGCACGCAAAGGCTGCCGTAGGATTTTGAAATGTTGTTTGCCTGTATCATAATCTTGATTTGTTATCTTTCTATGTTCTTTCGGTTGAACAAAATGTAGCCGAAATTGATTGAAGCAGAGAATGGTGAGGCTTCTCCGTCCCTCTGGTGATATGAACCAACGATGCTTATCGGTCCGACAGGGGTTTTTATTACTATTGTGGCGTTTGCTATCAGGTAGAGCTTGTCAAATGCGGTTGTAGTGAGGACTTGGTCGCTTGGAAGCTCGTTTATGTGGCTCAAAGGCAAGAAAGCGTACGCTGAAAGCCGCAAAGAGACGCCTATTTTGAGCATATATTCCAACGAAATGATGTTTTCACTGCCTGCTGCAACATATTGATTTGCCCGATATTCGGGATAGAAAGCTGAAAGCATATTTGGAGTGGGCGTAAATGAGCCTGTGTTGAGCAGAGTGGATTGATAATTGATGAAGGATTGCTGAAAGGAATAAAAGATGTCGGCAATCATTCCAACAGAATAAGATTTGTTTATCTTGAAGTAAGTTTTGTGTTTGATTAAGAACTGCAACCATTGGTGTCCAACGGTGGGATAGCTCTTTGAGTCTTGAGAAAGTGGTGATGGAAAGAAGTTTTCGTCTCCGTAAATGTATTGAATCTTAACCTTATTGAACATTCCTTTGGTTGGAAACTGTATATCGTCAAGATTATAGTAATGATGCTCTACGCCAATATCAAGATTGTGAAAAGTGGTATAGTCCTTTGTGCCAGTACTTGTAACAATGCCGTCAGCATAATAGCTGTCCGTTGATTTACCATAGCCGATGCTGGCAACGATTTTTGACTTTGATGAAGCCCTGTGCCCGATTTGTAGCTGTACATTACTCTCTCCCTGCTGCAAATAATCCATTGACGAGTATTGAAAGAAGACATCTTTTAGCCGATAGTAGTTCCATTTGTTCAGATTAAGCTCTGCTTCCACGTAAAGCCCGCTTCGGACTGGCAAATCAACCCTTCCGCCGACCATAAAGGAGCTATAATAACGCCCAATGAAAGCATTAGTCTTCAGAAGCAAAGCACTGCGGCGTAGAAAGTTGTTGTCAAGACCGAGAAACAAATAGTTACTTGGGTTAGATGATAGATAACCGCCGACTTTCGCTGTAAGAGATTGCTTGGTCTTGATGTTGAGGTTCAGAATGTATGAGTTGTCGCTTTGAGATACTGCTGGGTTGATTTCTTTCGTGTTTCTGTCTGCCGCCAAGTTGAAATAAAATGCACGAAACGCCATAATATCTATTGGGTTGTTGTGTTTTGGCATCGTCTTTGAAAAATATGCTTCCTGCTTCTGTCCAACGCCGACTATGGATATGTCGTTTATCTTTATCTTATTTCGTTTGGCGTTGAAGGTTTGGCGTTTTAGGGCAATATCTTCTTCACTTACGCTGTCAAAAACACGTTTGCGTATCTCATCTATTTGTTTTAGTCCAGCCTCATAGCCTCTGCTCAGAGCGTCTTGCATAGCCTTTGCCGTAAAATTAAGAATTGACATATCGGTTACCTCAGGTGAGATAAGGATTCCGTTATCCCCTACGTCAAAGTCAGGTTCTGCCATACAGATATTTTGTATCACCGAAGACAAATCTCCTTCCTTTGGAATTGGTAACTTGTCTGTTATGGTAACTCCAACAAGCACGTCAGGCTTAAAGTATTGTATCATATCCTTTGTAGGGAAATTATTGTACAAACCGCCATCGTACATCATCATTGAGTCAATTATCACCGGCGAAAAGACTAATGGAAACGTCATTGAAGCCCTTATGCAACGCTCCAAGCTGCCTGAGTGAAAGGTTTTAGCTTTGTGGTTTGTTATATCGGAGGCTACGCAGAAGAAAGGAATCATTAGAGAATCAAAATCATTGTTTGCCGCAAGCGAAGGAGCATAAAAAAATGTCATAAGATAGTAATCAATCAATGCAGGGCTTACAATGCTTATGGGAACACGCCACTTGAGCTTTTCCTTTGTGTCAAAGGTAGCCCAAAGTACCTCAGGTGTCTTCTGTTCCTGCTTATAAAAATAGAGATAATCGTCTTCCATTTTGCCCAAAGTAGCAGAGCGGAATTCTTCACTAAAGAATATTGCTTCAATCTCGTCCAACGTATAACCGGAAGCGTAAAGTCCGCCAATGATTGCTCCAATGGATGTGCCACAAATGTAATCTATCGGTATATTATTTTCCTCCATTGCTTTCAAAACTCCCAAGTGAGCCAAGCCTCTTGCTCCGCCACCGCTGAGCACAACACCTACTTTCTGCGTCCTTTGACAAAAGCCATTGAAAGCAAAAAGCAGCAGTATCAATGCCAATAATATTTTCCTATTTTTTAGCTTCAAGTTCCTGTATTTTGCGTTCCAATTCCGCTATCTTTCTATTGATGTCCGGCAATTTGCTAAAAAGAAAATAACTCTTCATATACTTTCTCGCATCTAAAGAAGGAGCACCGACAATCGTTGAATTAGGCTCTACATCTGATATAACACCTGATTGAGCCCCTATTTTGCTGCAATTTCCCACCGTTAAATGCCCCGCAAATCCTGCCTGACCACCTACAAAGCAATGACTGCCAATCTTACACGAACCCGCAACACCCACTTGTGCTGACATAGCAGTAGAAGTTCCTATTGTGCAGTTATGACCTATCTGACAAAGGTTATCAATCTTCGCTCCGTGCAAAATTTTCGTTGAGCCAAGCGTAGAGCGGTCTATAGTAGTGTTAGCACCTATTTCAACATCGTCCTCAATAACCACATTACCAATCTGGTCTATCTTTTTCAGGCTACCGTCCGCCAAAGGAGCAAACCCAAATCCATCAGCACCAATCACAGCTCCTGCATGAATGATACAGTTATTGCCAATGACGCAATCGTGGTAGATTTTGACGCCTGCAAACAAGACAACATTATCGCCAATGACCACATTATCACCGATAAACACCTGAGGAAAGAGCTTAGTTCCTTTTCCTATTGAAGCGTTTGGAGAAATGACTACAAACTCTCCAAGATATACATCGTTCTCATCTTTAATGGTTGCAGTCTTATCAACAAATGCAAGGCTCGAAATGCCCTTTCGGTCAAGCCTGTATTGATTATAGACCTCCAAAAGTCTCGCAAAACAGCTGTAAGCGTTCTCTACCCGTATCAAAGTGGTATTTGGCTGCTGTTCAAGTTCTAAAGAGTTATTGACAATGACGATTGAAGCCTGCGTTTGATACAGATAATGATTGTATTTGGGATTTGACAAAAAGGCTATGCCGCCTTGCTCTCCTTCTTCAATCTTACAGAGCTTTGTTACAATGACTTGCTCATCTCCTTCAATCGTTCCGCCGAGTAATTGTGCGATTTGTTGTGCTGTAAATTCCATAAATAAAGCTGTTTTAATGATTTGCAAAGGTACAAAAAGCAAATAAAATACGCACTATTTCTTTTGAGAAAATAGTTGAGAAGTCTAAAAATTTAATTATTCTGCCTTGCTAAAATAAAACGCCACCTTAGTTTTCTAAAGCGGCGTTTCGTGACGCTAAAGTGGCGTTTCGTGAAATTAAAACGCCACTTTAGGAAATTAAGGATTTATTTTGTTGTGTCAAAAAACAGGGACAAAAAAAAGGAGAGCCTGTAAAAAGCTCCCCCTATCATAATGTAGTATTATGAAATGTGTATGTTGAAAAATTATTTTGCAGGTTTCATAGATTCAGGCTTCATAGAAACCTTCAAATACTCATTATGATTTAAGTATTTTACTGCTACAGCTTTAATATCTTCCTTTGTCATAGCGTTGATAGCAGCAGTGTATTGCTCCAATGTTGTCATCTCATAGCCAAACCAGCGAGAGCCGTTGATGATTGAAGCCCACGTACGATTGCTTTCTAAACTTACCTTACGTTCTGAAATCAACTGCTCCTTAGCTTTTGCCAAGTCTTCATCAGTTGGTCCATCTGCAATAATCTTGTCAAAGACTCCAAAAGTAGCATCGGCAATCTTATCAACGTTATCAGGCGAACACATATAGTAAGCCATAGCAGTAACTTTTGGTTGTGGATATTTGTCATAATCTAATTTGAAATAAGGAGAATAAGTGCCTCCCATTTCTTCACGAATGGTTTGAGTAAGCTTAATATCAATGATATTGTTCAACAGATTGGTTGCCATACGTTCCTTATCGCTCCAAGTGAAAGGTTTTTCCATTGTAAGGGTTAGCATAGATTTGTCAGCCGTTCCAGCATAAACAACTTTCTCTACAACGCCTTTTGCAAATGGAGTGCTAACGTCCTTAAACTGCTCTCTCTTATCACTGGAAGGCAAAGAACCAATGTACTTTTCAATCAAAGGTAACGCCGTAGCCTCATCAATATTGCCTACGAAAGTGAAAGTGAAATCAGCAGCATTGGAAAATCTTTCTTTCCATATTTTTAACATCTTGTTGATGTCCATTTGTTTTAGTTGAGCTTCTGTTGGTAAAATGATATTACGCTTGCTTGTTGGGTACATTGACTTCAGCCATTCTTCTTGAAAAGCAAACTCAGGCATATTTTTAACTTGACTTATCTGAGTTTTAAGTTTTTCAATGTTGTTATCCAATACTTCCTTGTCTGCTCTTGGTGCAGTGAAGTACATATTTAAGTATTGTAATTGATATTCCAAGTCCTGTGGAGAGCAGCTTCCTGTAATCTTCTCTTGCTCTTCACTTATTGAAGGGTTAAGTCCGATAACCTTTCCTTTCAAAAACTTCATCAGTTGTGTGTGATTGTAAGTTCCGATACCGCATTCGTCAATGATATTCGCTGCAAACTGAGCATTTATCATTTCATTGTCAGGGTATAATGAAGAACCGCCAGCACTTTGAGCCGAAAGGTAGATTTCATCGTTCTTATAAATAGTAGGCATAATGATAACCGTTGCACCATTAGAAAGAGTGTATTCAGTGAAGCCAAATTTCTCATTCTTCTTTGTGCTGGTTACTTTGCCTGCTTTTACGTTTTGAGCAAAGAAAGGCTCTGTTTTAGTGTTATCAACCCAAGGAGTAGTCTTTGCGTTTTTAACCTTTGCAATAACTTTAAGCACCTCTTGTTCGGTTGGAATCTTAATCCCTTTCTTCTCAGGCATAGTAACGGTTACAACCATATTCTCATCAGTAAGCCATTTCTTTGCTAAGGCATTAACTTCTTCCAAAGTTACTCCGTCCATCAATTCTTTTGCCCATTTGTTTTCAATTCTTGCTCCTGCATAAGGCTCTTCGCCTAAGAAGTCAGCAACAAGTTCTCTTGCTAAACGAGTGTTTTCTGTCTTTGATTCTTCTTTTGCAGCTTGGTCATATCGGGTAAGAAGAGCGTCCTTAGCCTGTTCAAGCTCTATAGGGAGAAATCCGTGTTGCATAACACGATAGTTTTCCGTAAGGATAACCTCCATTGACTGCAATGTTTTGCCTTCTTTGGATGAGCCACCAGTGTAGTAAGCGTCTATGTCTCTGGCAAGGAAGTTTCCATAACCACCAAAGGCATTCATATAAGGACAAGACTTCTTTTCTCCTAACTCTTGGAATCTTGATTGAATCATCTGTTCGAATAATTCATAGACAATGTGCTTCTCACGGAAGTCTCCAACGGTCTTTACTTCCTTTACAGGTTGTTTATAGATGATTTGGATAGAGTTTGATGAAGCTTCTTTGTCGGAAGCGATACCAATGATAGGTTCTTTGTTGGCAGGGATAGAGTAGGTTGGTCTTTGAGTTGGAGTAACGGGCTTATCGTTCATAGTGAAGAAGTCTTTTACCTTCTGCTCCATAACATCGGCGTCAAAATCACCAACGATGATGACAGCCATATTGTCAGGGCGATACCACTTCTTGTAGAAGCCTCTGATGTCTTGGTACTTGAAGTTCTGCAACCAGTCATAAGTACCGATTGGCATCCTCTCTGCGTACCTTGATCCTTTGAGCATAATACTCCAAATCTTCTCTTGGATACGCAAGTTGCCTCCTTGACGAGTACGCCATTCCTCTGTAACGACACCTCTTTCCTTGTCAATTTCAGTACCTGTCATTAACGCACCGCCAGCCCAGCCGTCCAATATCTTCAAGCCCATATCGAGCATTGTAGAATCGTCAGTCGGCAGCTGCAAGTTATACACCGTCTCGTCAAAAGAAGTGTATGCGTTGATGTCCGCACCAAAGACAATACCCTTCTTTTCCAATTGGTCAATCAGACTGCCACCGGGAAATTGTCTTGTACCATTAAAGTTCATGTGTTCAGTGAAGTGAGCCAATCCTAACTCATTTACCTCTTCCAGAACACTGCCTGCATTGACAGCAAGAAAGAATTCCGCTCTTGCTTCAGGCTTTTTGTTGGCTTTGATGTAGTAAGTCAAGCCATTTTCTAACTTTCCATAACGGACAGTGCCGTTAAGTTTGATTTTTTCGTTCAGGTCAGTTGCTTTAGCTTTGCCTTGGGAATAGCCCATTGAGGTAAAAACTAAACAGAAACTTAAGACCAATAAAATTTTACTTCTCATTGTTTTGATTTTTGTTTGTTTGTGATTACTTATGTTATTTATTATTTAATTCATCTCTATATTCCAGAATGTCACCGGGCTGACAATTTAACGCATCGCAAATAGCCGCCAGCGTGGAGAAACGTATAGCCTTCGCTTTCCCTGTTTTAAGGATAGAAAGGTTGGCAGGCGTTATATCAACCTTTGACGCCAGAGCGTTGAGGCTTATTTTACGCTTAGCCATCATTACATCCACATTTACAATTATTTCTCCCATTGCCTAAACCGTTAAATCATTTTCCTCCTGCAAAGCAATACCTCTGCGGAGTATTTCTATGATGACTATGAAAGCAAGACCTATGATGATGTAATCCCAAGACAGGCTGCCCATAGTAATAATTGACGCAACATCTATTCCTTTTAACGAAAAGTAACGCTGCAAGAGCAAATTATCTGCCCAATACGCCGAAAGCTCTAAAAGAGGGAAAAGTATGAAAGCAAAAGCAATGTACCTTACTCTCCTGATATTGCGTTTGCTAAAGATATAATGAGCGATTGAATGTTGAGAATGACGCACTTCTTTGAGCACACTATTTACTATATTGCGAAGATAGAAAAGTATGAAAAGAATAAAAATCATCGGCAAGTTAAGTGTAAAGAACCATAAAATGCGATAAAAAATCACGTCAGTATGATTTTGCGAAAACAACATCTTATATTGTACCTCTATAAAGTTGGGTTTGAGACTCAGATTGACTCCTTCAACCTGCGAAGACAGGTCTCCGCCAAGCACTATTGGGTCTTTGGCAGGATGAATGGTTGCTGTGCCGACAATGGAGTTTGGATTGCGTGAAATATCTATAACACTTACCGCCACAAGCCCTAATATCAGCAAAGCGATAGCAACACATACAACGTCAAGACTTGTCCTTATGCCTTTTAATGTCAAGAGTTTAGACCTTATTTTGCTCATTTTATTTCGTTATTTCTTTGTTTTAAGACGCTGCAAAGTAACAACTTTTTTTTCAAAGTACCAAATTATTTTATCGTTTTTCGGTAAAAATTTTCTAATTTAAGGCAAAAATCCCCTTTAATTAAGGTAAAAATCTATTTAATCAAGGTAAAGATTTATCAAACCTTCAGGACAATGAAGGGTAATCAACTTTTGTTCTCTGTCAATGCTGACAATAAAATCGTCAATGATTGGAACAAGCACCTCTTTTCCACAATGGTCAATGCTGAAAAGGGCTTGCGGCGAATTGTCTATTACTTCCCTTACGCTGCCTATTGACCCAAAGACCTCATCTTCAACATTAAACCCCACTACTTCGTGATAATAAAATTTCTTTCCTTCCAAAGGCGGCAGCAAAGTCAAAGGTAAGTATAACTCTTTGCCTATCAGCCGCTCGCTATCCTCAACGGTAGTGTCGGCAAACTTGACAAAAGCCTTGTGATTGTTGATTCTGATACTCTCAATGACGTAAAGCACAAGCCGATTGTTGATTTGGATGTACATCCCGTCTAATTCCGAGTACTCCAAAGGCTCATCCACGTCAAAAAAAGCAACAAGCTCGCCCTTGAAACTAAACGATTTAGTTATCTTTCCCAAATAAAAGCAGTCTGTTTTTTCCATATAATATATTGTGTCTTGATTTTGGAGTTGCAAAGGTAGATAAAATTTTTGTAAAACGTAATTTTAGCAATTTTTTCCCTCATTTTGTTGTTTTAAAACCTCATTTTAGAAAAATTTTCCCTCATTTTGGCAGATTTAAACGCTATTAAAATTATATATAATGCTCATCTGTTATATTAAAACCTCACAAAAACAATCCGAAAATCAACAAAAAAATCAGCGAAATCAAATGAAATTTTTCTGTAATTTTACTTCATTTTCGCCAAATCAAGCAATAATTTCACCAAATCAAGCTCTAATTTTTTGAAACTTGACTCTGAAAAACGCAAATCAAAGAAGCATCAAACGCAAATCAAATTTCCGTCTCACGAAATCAAGCTTCAATTTCACGAAGTCAAGCTTTAGAATTCTAAAGTCAAGCTTTAGGATTTTAAAGTCAAGCTTCAGCAAATTTAAACTTGACTTAAAAAACGCAAAAAAGCACAAAAAAAAGGTGATATTTTGTATCACCTCCATAGTCGTGCGTATAATACGACTATTGTATAAATTTAAACATATGAAAAGCGAATCACGTTCGCCTGTTTCTTAGATATATTACGCCAGAACGAGCATTGGCAGCGTTAAAACTTATATAAAAAATTTTAACATCTGATAGCGACTTACATTTTCCTTCGTTTGACTTACAAATAACTTTCATTTCTTTTTCCCTTTCTTGATTTTGTTTTCTAATTGTTTTAATTTTGTTTTACGTTGCAAAGATACAAAAAAATTTAATACAAAAACAATTTGTGAAAAAAAAGTTTTATTTTTTTTAAATTTGATTAAGAAAAGTTGAAATGACGTTACAGCATAGCCGCTATTTGTAAGGTTGTGCCCCAGTTTCGTATCGTCATCTGCTTATAAAAAGGGGTCTGGCTTATTTTAATGAGATGACTCTTGGATTCAAAACCTCGCAGCCGTGAAGCGTAGATACAGCCAACGCCTCTGAATATCTGATCAACGCCCTGTTTGGTTTGAATGTTGGCAAACACCTTTTCCATAGACACAAAGGGCATAAGAAACATCACGCTATAGCGATACACGTCTTCCTTGTCGCCAAAGCCAATCGGGCGATGGTCAATGACGTCAGACATATCTTGCTTTGAGAGCAGCGTTATGCGGATTTCGTTGCCGTATCGTATGTAAAGATTACGTTCAATGACGCTTTTAAGATGAACTTTGTTGGTTTGCTCTGCGTCAAAGACTATATTGCCACTCTGAATGTAATTTCGCACATTGCCAAATCCCATATCAACAAAGCATTGTTTGAGATCTACCATCTTAATGACGTTATTTCCACCAACGTTTATTCCCCTTAGCAAAGCGGCATAGCGAACTGATTCCATAAGGTTTTGTTTTAAATTACGGCTGCAAAGATACGAATTTTTGGAAAAATGCAAAAAATGGAGAAATCTTTCTTTTGGCTCAGTGAAATAAAATTTTATTACTTTTGCATTATGATTACGGACGACTATAACAAGGTTTTGACGCAGCATTTTCCTCTTGCAACCGAGCAGATGAAAGAAAAACTCTGTGCTTTGGCTGACCTCTATGAGCAATATAATGAAAGCATTAACCTCATATCAAGGAAGGACATCGCCAATGTTTTCTCTCATCACATCTTGCATAGTTTAGCCATAGCGAAGGTTATCAGTTTCAAGCCCAACTGCGACATTATGGACGTAGGGACAGGTGGCGGTTTGCCGGGTCTTCCTTTGGCGATAATGTTTCCAAAGACCAACTTCCTGCTTGTTGATAGCATAGGGAAGAAAATCAAGGTTGTCAATGAGTTAATCAACACTCTGGAGCTTGAAAACGTAAAAGCCGAGAACGTAAGGGCTGAAACAATAAATCAGAAGTTTGATTTCGTGGTCTCACGTGCTGTTACCGATTTGCCGACCTTTGTTGGCTGGGTATCAAACAAAATTTCCAAAATCCAGTATCACAATCTACGCAACGGGATTTTGTATCTAAAAGGCGGAGACCTTGAAGCCGAGCTGCGGGAACTTGGCAAGCGGAAGACGAAAGTTTATGACCTTGCCGCCTTCTTTGAGGACGAATTCTTTGAAACCAAAAAACTAATTCACATAACAATATAAAAAGACAACAAAATGAAGAAACGGATTATTATAATGGCGTTTTGCCTTGCTGCAATGGGCGTTCAGGCTCAGGATACTTTGCAGTATCTTCGCAGTACTTACAACTCTATGACCGATACAAAGCAATGGTCTCAAAAAGTAAGACAACCGCTTATGCTTGACAGCCTTAACAATCACCAAAAGGCGTTTTCAATGGACGATTATCTTGTTTTGCAGCCGCTTTCTGAGATAAAAGACTATCTTTATCAGATAACCAATGCAAAAAACTGGGAAAAAGAGAACGGGCAAGCAATTAATAATCAGTCGAAATGGTATAACGACTGGTTGAAAGCTGATAATGGTGTGTTTAAAATAGGTATTGACACATCAAAACAGGGTATGGAAGTGCGGCATTATTTCTATCAGCTTGACGTCCCTTCGTTTGCAAAGGGTAAAATCACAATTTACAGCACTGAAAAGGTCATCATAGGTTACGATGGCAGCGAATTGCGGCGGCGAATGACTCGAACGGACGCCTTAAATGAAGATGCAAAAATCGTTTGTGAAGGAATATATGAGGCAGGCAGCCATATAATAGGTCTTTCCGTCCTTTGCCCAAGCGATAAGCCTGAAGCCCTGTTGCAGGTTATAATAGAAATTCCGCAGACTAAACTTTCAACAGAGCAGAACCTCAAAAAAGGGTTAGCTTTGTCTGATATTCTTGAAGGGGAACGACCTTACAATGTGGAGATGTCTGATGACGGCAACTATTATTTAGTCAAATACGCCATTTCTACAATAGGAGAGAAGAGCAAATACAGGGTTGAGGTTCGCCAAACGAGCAATGATAATGTTGTATGGAAGAGTGAGGAAATTGTTTCAGTCAAATGGGCTAATATTGCAGCTCCTCCATACTCTGAAGCAACTATTCTCTATTACGTAAAGGAAGAAAACAAAAACCGAAAGCTCTTTACGCTCTATTTTATTAAAGACAGGATGTACGAAGGCAGTGTTACAGAGAATTTACCTGAGGGAAAGATAGATTGTTTTGGTGGTCTGCACTGGCTTTTTATGACTCTGACGGACAAAGAAGACAATTCAAAGGACGATTTGAGGCAACTGATTCATCCCGATGATAGAATAGGGGACTGGAGAAACAGAACAAATCTTGCAATATTTGATTTGATGTTTAAGAACCTTCAACTTATCACCTTCGGACACCATAACGTTACGCTCAATGATGTTTCCGATGACTCAAAACGAATACTTATTTCCGTCAATGAAGAAGATATAACCAAGAGACCTTTTTCCAAGACGACTATATTAGAGATGAACCTTTCCACTTTTGAGGTTGATACCATAGTATCTGACAGCTACGTTTCTTATGCTCAATATCTCAAACCGAGTAATGATAAGGACAAGAATCTTTTCGCACAGGAGCATATTATAGTGCAGGGTTCGGCGGAGGCTTTCAAGTCCTGCGGCTCGGAAGTCAAAAAAGGACAGACGCCAAACATATATCACAACCTCCTTTTCTTGATTAACAAAAAGTCAAAGCAGGCAAAGCCACTGCTCAAAGGCTTTAAGCCGTCAGTCAATGGCTTTAAGACCATAGCCGATAATCGTATCTTCATCACCACCACTGATAAGGATTCGGTGAACGTTTATTACTACGATTTCGATACTCTTTACAGACTGCCCTTAGACTTGGATATTGTCGGGGGATTTGATGTTGATTTGGCGGGTAAGCATTATGTTTATTTCGGACAAAACTATAACAAATCCGACAGGGTCTTTACTTACGATGTAACCAAACATGAGACCAAGCAAATAGCCTATCCAAAGCAGAAAATGAACAATGAACTCTCCTTAGGTGAGATGAGAGTGTGGAATTTTAAGCATAAGGGAGATTTAATTCAAGGAAGATATTACCTGCCTGTTGATTTTGACTCCACCAAACAATATCCGATGATTGTCTATTACTATGGCGGCACAACGCCTACTGACAGGACGTTTGAGATGCGTTACTCTGCTTATCTTTATACAGCACAGGGCTACGTTGTTTATGTGTTAAACCCAAGCGGAACGATAGGTTACGGACAGGAATTTGCAGCTCGCCACGTCAATGCTTGGGGAGAGAAGACGGCAGATGAGATAATAGAGGGCGTAAAGCTCTTTTGCAAACAGCATTCCTTTGTTAATGCCAAGAAGATTGGCTGTATGGGTGCGTCCTATGGTGGTTTTATGACGCAGTTGCTTCAAACCAAGACCGACATCTTTGCTGCCGCTGTGTCGCATGCCGGTATCAGCGACATAACATCTTATTGGGGTGAAGGCTATTGGGGTTATTCTTACTCTACTGCAGCGTCTGCCAACTCTTATCCTTGGAATAACAAGGCTCTTTTTGTAGAACACAGCCCGCTTTTTTCGGCTGACAAAATCAAAACACCGTTGCTGCTTCTTCATGGCACAGATGACACCAATGTTCCAATAGGAGAGAGTATCCAAATGTTCAATGCCTTAAAGATATTAGGCAAAGAAGTTGCGTTTATCACCATTAAGGGTGAGAATCACGGCATCTTTGACCACAAAAAAAGGATTAAGTGGAACAATACAATATATGCGTGGTTTGCAAAATGGCTTCAGGACGACAATAGTTGGTGGAACGAGATGTATCCGAAGAAAGAATTGTAGTCAAGTGAGACTTTCGTAAATTTAGATGATGTTAGACGGGCGTAATTTAATGTTTTACTCCGTTCTTACAAGAAATTGAGCCGTTACACGACTGCGTTGCTCTACCATTATCAAGGGTTCGGAAACTACTTCACTGATTGCCTGCTCTGAATAATGACGAACGGTTATCAGTTGCAAGTTCCGATTGTAATGAACTTTGTAATATACCTGCAAACTCTTAATCAGCGGCTTCAAAACTTCACAGTCGTCAAAGCAAACAGACAAACTGATAGCTGAATTTTGCATTAGATTTACTTTTACATTGTGTTGAGCTAATATTGCAAAGATTGCACTTATGTTTTGTTCGGCAATAAAGGAGAAATCTCTTGGAAGAAGCGACAGCAACACTTGATTATCCTTAAAGATGTAAGAAGGGACAAGCGGAGACATATCATCGCAATGACAGATGCAACTTCCGCTTTGCTGAGGGTTTGAAAAAGACTTCACATACAAAGGTATGGAGCGGTTCTCTAATGGTTTTATGGTCTTAGGGTGAATGATTGTTGCTCCGTAATAAGCTAATTCTATAGCCTCTTGGTAAGGTATGGCGTTGAGTTTTGTTGTTGTTGCCATACGTTTAGGGTCGGCGTTGAGCAAACCTTCAACGTCTTTCCAAATTGTGCAATCTACCGCATTGAGGCAGTAAGACAGGATAGCCGCTGTGTAATCCGAGCCTTCTCTGCCAAGAGTTGTCTTTGTCTGTCCGTCATCTGTGCCTCCGATATAGCCTTGTGTGAGAACCAAATCATAGTTTTGTAACGCCACAGCAACGTATTGATTTATCAATGCCTCACTTTGCTCCCAATCAACGTTTGCTTGGCGAAAACAATCGTCCGTTTGGATAAAGTCAAACGCCCAAAGAAATTTATGTTCCACTGATTTATAGCTTAGATACGCCGAAATAATACGGGAAGACAGCTCTTCACCACAGGAAACGACAGTGTCATAAAATTTATCGTAAGCCTCACCATTGTCCGAAAGCAGTTGCGTTTCAATGCGGTCAAAGATTGAGCAAACATATCCTTTTATCATTGACGCACTGTCTCCAAACAATTCATCAATGATACCGAAGTGATAATCCTTTAACCAGTTTAGCGTCTTGGTATCAACACCCCGCTTTTCAAAACGAGCCTTTACTAACTTTTCTAAGGCGTTTGTCGTCTTGCCCATTGCAGACACGACCACCACACGCTTTTTTGGCTCAGCATTAAGAATATCTACGACATTGCGTATTGCTTTTGCTGAATTTATTGAAGCTCCGCCGAATTTTTCTACGTGAATCTGCATAATGTATTAGAGTTTTATTTGCTGCAAAGATACTAAAAATTATCATAATGTGCGGCATTAACGCTTTTAATTCAAGATTTACCAGAATGAAAACTTTGCTTCAAAAGCCAAAAGCGTCCTATGTTGAAAATTTATTGTATTTTTGCAGCCGTTAATTTATGTACAAATTGACGCAAAACAAGAACTTAACACTTAAAAGAATAAGATATGTCGCAAATACCATTTAACAGAGCATTAGTCGACCAGATTATTGCCACAAACAACATAAAAAATGTAGGGTCAGCCTCAATCCGTGAGGTGAAGAAAATAATTGATGACGTAGAAGCCGCCACCGGGGAGCAGTTTGTAAGAATGGAGATGGGTATTCCGGGTCTTCCTGCTTCCAAGATTGGCGTTGAGGCAGAGATACAAGCCTTGAAAGACGGCGTTGCTGCCATTTATCCCGACATTTACGGAACGGCGGACTTGAAAAAAGAGACAGCACGTTTTGTTAAGAACTTCCTTGACATTGAAGTTTCCGATGATTGCTGTGTGCCGACCGTTGGCTCTATGCAGGCAGGCTTTGCAGCCTTTATGACCATAGCCCGATTGTATAAAGACAAGAACAAAATATTGTTTATTGACCCCGGTTTCCCTGTTCAAAAGCAGCAGTGTAAGATATTGGGCATTGAGGCAGAGCATTTTGACGTTTATGATTACAGAGGAGAGAAGCTGCGTGCCAAATTGGAGTCTTATCTTTCAAAAGGAGACATTGCAGCTTTGATATATTCCTCTCCCAACAACCCTGCATGGTTCTGCTTCAACGATATGGAGCTTCAAATCATAGCAGAAGTCGCTAATAAATACGATGTCATAGTTATAGAGGACTTAGCATACTTTGCAATGGATTTTCGCAAGGATTATTCCACGCCGGGTATCGCTCCCTTTCAGCCAACAGTCGCTAAATGGGCAAAGAAATTCATTCTGATGATTTCTGGTTCAAAAGCGTTTAGTTATGCAGGGCAACGGATTGCGGTAATGATATTCTCACAGCCGCTTTATGACTTGCAGACAACGGATTATATGAAGACATACTTCACACAAGAGACTTTCGGCAAGGCAGTCATCTTTGGCTCTTTGTATGCTTTGACATCGGGCACGGCTCATTCACCTCAGTATGCGTTAGCAGCAATATTTAAGGCTTGCAACAATGGAACATATAATTTTGTTGAGGATTTGAAGGTCTACCAAAAGAAAGCATCTATAATGAAGAAGGCTTTGGTCGAAAATGGATTCAAAATCGTTTATGATAAAGACTTGGAAGTTGATATTGCAGACGGGTTTTACTTCACCTTTGGCTATCCTGGCTTCACGGGTGAGGAGTTGTTGAGTGAGCTTGTCTATTATGGCATAAGTGCTATTGCTCTTTCTATCACTGGAAGTCAGCGGCTGGAAGGAGTAAGGGCTTGTGTATCATTAGTACCTCTTGAAATCCTGCCAGAGTTCGCTACACGACTGAAGCAGTTCAATGAAGACCATAAGTAATGGTATTGAGGTTTGATATTATGTCAAACTTCTAAACCTTAATAAATAATATACAAGACTATGAATTACAAACGCATCACACTCTCAGCAGGCAAGGAAAAATCCCTTTTACGCTCGCACCCATGGCTTTTCTCTGGGGCAATAAGCAATATTGAGAAGGAGGTGGAAGAAGGAGACTTGGTATCGGTTTATGCGGCTGATAACAGGTTCATTGCAAGCGGTTTTTATCAGCAGGGAAGCATAGCGGTAAAGGTTTTGACCTTTGAGCAGGAGGATATTGACGAGCGATTTTGGCTATCAAGGGTAGCGGACGCCATTACTTATCGCAAAAGTATGGGTTTGTTTGACAATGAAGACACTACAATCTTTCGGCTCATCAATGGTGAGGGGGATTTTTTACCTTCACTGATTGCAGATTACTATGAAGGGTTGGTGGTTGTCCAATTCCATAGTGTTGGGATGTTTCGTAATCAGGAGCATATCGTTGCGGCTTTGCTGGAGGTTTTGGGGAAGAGTTGTAAAGCCATTTTCAGCAAGTCTTCTTCCACTTTACCTAAAAAAGGAGGGATTTTTACCAAAGATGAGTTCATTTATGGTCAAGTTGATAGTACTTGGACTGCCAAAGAACACGGCTTGACTTATCAAATAGACTATGCGGAGGGGCAGAAGACAGGTTTCTTTATAGACCAAAGAGACAACCGCCAAATGCTTCAGCAAATAGCACGAGGGAAACGGGTTTTGAATGCTTTTGGTTACACTGGAGGCTTTTCAGTATCGGCTTTAGCGGCGGAAGCTAAGAGTGTATTGACTTTGGATATTTCTAAACGGGCGATAGAGTTATGCGATAAGAATGTGGAAATGAATTTTGCTGATGCGGCTCACAAGGCGGAGGCGGTTGATGTCTTGGAGTATCTGAATGAATTAAACACAACGCCCGATGAAGCCTTTGAGGTAATTATCTTAGACCCCCCAGCTTTTGCCAAGCACACCAAAGATTTGAAACAGGGCTTGAAAGGTTACCGAACCATAAACCAAAAGGCGATTGAAAAGATTGCAAAGGGCGGTTTTTTATTTACTTTCTCGTGTTCTCAGACCGTAAGTGTTGATGATTTTGCAACGATGTTGTTTTCTTCCGCTGCCTTAGCACGGCGAAACGTTCGTATCGTTAAGCGATTACACGCTTCTTACGACCACCCCCAAAGCATTTATCACCCAGAAGGCGAATATCTGAAAGGGTTTTTGCTTTACGTAGAATAATGGACATAAAGACAGAAACAAAAAGCGGTGTTGATTTTGGTAAAGAAGGGGAGCAGATAGCGGTTGATTATTTGATAGACAGGGGCTACCAAATCCTTGAACGGAATTTTGTTTGCGGGAAAAACGAAGTTGATATTATTGCACTGGACAGGCAAGAGATTGTGTTTGTTGAGGTGAAAACCAGAGCAACACACGTTTTTGGCGAACCAGAAGAAGCAGTCAATCGCAAAAAACAGCGTTTGATAATACAAGTTGCAAACGCCTACATCACCAAAAATAATATTGACTTGGAGGCTCGTTTTGATGTTGTGTCCATCGTAATAAATGGTGACGGCTTACCACATATTCATCATATTACTTCGGCTTTTTCTCCACTTATTTTCTGATAACGCTTGCGGGCTTGAGTAACGTAAAGGCTTGAAGGGTAGTCTAATATTATCCTTTCATAGTACTGCTTCGCTTTTTGTGCATTGGCAAGATGGGTCTCATTGATTTGTGCCAATAAAAACAAGGCATCGTCAGCCGTAATATCATAAGGATACTTTAAGACAAGTAGTTGCAGCAACGAATCAGCTTGTTGATACTGCCGTTCTTCAATCGCAATCTCTGCTCTTTTGAGTAGCACTTCGTCAAAGAGAGAATGGTGCAAATAATTGATGTTTATGGTGTCTAAATATTGCGTTGCCACCTGCGGATTGTGTTGATAAAGAGCCAAATCAGCCTTTGCATAGAGCAGTAATCCATTATAGGTACTGTCTTCGTCAATATTGTCGGAAATTAGCAGTGAATACTCCATTGCATCATTGGCAATAAACTTGGAAGTTGAAGAACGAAGGGCGTCAAATTGCATTGCAGCCTGTTGAAAATCACCAATATAATACGACAACTTCGCTTTAGCAAACTTAGCCCTTGACCCCAATTCGTCATTCTTAAAATCCAACTCAACCTTTGAATATTCTAATGAAGCAGCCCAAACATCGTTATTCATCAACAGAATATCGGCTAATGTTAAGTTTGCTTCCGCTTTTATCAAAGAGTTAATGCGTTCCATATTAAGAATATCCGTTATCATATCCACAGCTTCCTGCGGCTTGGACAAGTAATATGCCAGCAGGTTTGCAAACTGTAACATTATGGGAGCGGAATTAGCGTTTTGCCCTACTTCGTTTAGGGTTGTTGTGTATTGTTTTTCAATCTCTTTCTTTGTTTTTTCGCTATGTACATCGGTGGCTACAAACTCATAATATTGCGAAGAAAGCAGCCCAAAGAGTGATTGCTCATAATAAGGATTATCCTTACCTTTGTCAATCAGATATTTATATGCTCCAAAAGAAGCTTCATAATCTTTATTGTTAAGACCAATTTCAGCAACTTCAAAGACTAAATATGCACACCCTTCTTTGAGTCTCTTGTCCAATGCTTTGGCATAAGTAAAAGCCGATTTATAGTCTTTTTCCTGCATATATATCCACACCAAAAGGGAAGGCAGAGTCAGGTTGTCTGTCTTTTTTTGCACCTTCTCAACAATGGTTTTTTTTGCAAGGTCAAGCAGGGCTGTGTTATCTTGTTGCGTCATCAGATTACCGAGATATATTTTCACCTGATTAAGCATTGACGGGTTTTCTTCAACGATACCGATGTACTCTTGCACGATTAGCTCGTACTTACCTTGCCTTTCGTAAATGAAACCAAGCTCGTAAGTGAATAAAAGAGGGTTGCGAAGCAACTCTCGCCCTTTCAAGTAAGTCAAAGCGGCGTAGTCAAGATTGTTTTTAGACATAAATATATTTGCTGTTTGACTTATGTCGCTGCTGTTGGCTTTCAGGTCGTTGATAACCTTATCAAAGGTTTTCTTTGCTTGCTTTTCTTCCGATATTTTAAGGTAAAACAGACCCAAATCAATAGAATAGACGTTGCTTTGAGGGTTTTGTTTTATCGCCTTTTTGATTAACTTTTCCGCCTCTTTATTTTGCTCTTGCTGATAGAAGATTTGTAGTAAGGCTTCATAATATTGCTGGTTAAACTCTTGTTTTAGAAGGCTTTGATATATAGAAATGCTTTCTTCAACCTTGCCTTGCGAAAAATATTCTGCTGCAAGTTGTGCGTCAATTTCCGTATTGGTCTGCGAAAACAAAGCTCCAGAAACGCAAAACAAAAAAAGAGCCGCACAAAATCTTTTCATATACTTATAAAATATTGAATAATTGCTCCTTAATCTTCTCTATCTCATCCTTCATCTTGACAACAATCTGCTGAATTTCCGCATCATTTGCCTTAGAGCCGAGAGTGTTAATTTCGCGTGCCATTTCTTGCACCACAAAGCCAAGTTTCTTGCCCTGCGATGTTGGTGAGGCGATAGTCGTATTAAAGTATTCTATATGCTTTTGCAGTCTTATTTTTTCCTCTGTAAAGTCTAACTTTTCAATGTAGTAAATCAATTCTTGCTCAAGGCGGTTCTCATCCGTATTGTCAAATTTCAACTCCCTGAATTGAGCGTTAATTCTCTCCTTTATGCGAGGTACTCTTTCCTTTTCAAAAGGCTCTACTTCCAAAAGCAGATTGGCTATCGCCATCACACGTTGCAGGAGGTCATTTTCAAGTACTTGTCCCTCATTAAGGCGGAACTCATCTACCGAAAGCAAGGCTTGATTTAGGGCTTCAGCAATGGCGTCAATTTCTTCACCAGAAGGCTCTTTTGCTGCAACTTTTGAGATGTCGGGATTGGTCAAAAGATACTTTATATGTTCATTTTTGTCTAACCGATATTCGTTTTGAAGCCATAAAGTCTGGTCAAAATACGCCCGAAAAAGGTCTTGATTTATCTGAATTACTTGTCGTTCGGATGCAATTTCAATTGTGAGCAGGCAATCAATCTTTCCCCGTTCCAAAACATTAGATATTCTGTTTCTTAGCTCTATTTCGCTTGACAAATATTCCTTTGGCATTTTTAGACTGATGTCAGCCTGCTTTGAATTGAGTGTTCGGATTTCCACTATGAACTTCTTGTCCGATAGAACCTTAGTTCCTTTTCCGTACCCTGTCATTGATTTTATCATAATCTTCTTATGTTTAATTTTTAGTTATTTAGTGCTGCAAAGGTACGTAATTTTGCACAAACGAAGCATTTTTTCGCTTTGTTGATTGCAAATAACGCCTTTACAAAACGCTAACTAAAAGCACTCCAATTTCATACAATTTTGCCGAAAAAAAGACTTACTTTCGCCAAA
>JAISLH010000093.1 GCA_031260565.1 Bacteroidales bacterium | reverse complement strand
AGATGTACATCAAAATAAAATAAGATGTACATCAAAATAAAATAAGATGTACATCAAATGAAAATAAGATGTACATCTTATTAAAATGAAGGACTGCTTGGTTGAAATAAAACGCCGTTTCGCTGAATTAAAACGGCGTATGGTGAAAATAAAACGGCGTTCCAGTGTTCTGAAACGCCGCTTTAACTAAGCCAATTAAAGGATTAGTATCTATATCTGCTTATAGGCTATGGTTTCTATTTCAACTAAAACCCCCATAGGTAATTTCTCCACCGCATAAGCCGCACGTGCCGGTAACATTTCGTTATAATACTTGCCGTAAATGGCGTTCATTGCTGCAAAATCATCCATTGAATTCAACAGACAGGTAGTTTTGACAACGTCTTTGAAGCTATAGCCTGCTTCTTTGAGAATAGCCTCTATGTTTTTGAATACTTGCTCGGTCTGAGCCTCTATTGTATTCTCCACAACGTTACCTGTAAGGGGATTAACGGGGATTTGACCCGATATAAAAAGCATTCCGTTGCCCGCAAGTATCGCTTGGCTGTATGGACCTATTGCTTTAGGGGCACTTTCTGTGTTTATTACTTTGTTCATTGTTCGTTTTTGTTATTTTTTAATGATGATTTGTTTCTTATTTATCTTGTCTCCAGATATTAAGGTAAGGATATAAGCTCCGTTAGCAAGGTTGCTCAAATCCAATGCCTGATATTGAGCTTGGCAGTCTTTCAATTCATAAACCAATGCACCTGTTGAGTTGGTTATAGTTAGATTAGCCTTGCCTTCTACGTCAGATGTGAGTGTGAAGATGCCGTTTGAAGGGTTTGGATAAACGTTAAATTTAAGGCATTGCCCGCAAACGTCTATCAAGGCATTGCTTGCTGCATATATTGTAACAACATTTGAGTATGCAACGGGACAGGATTCTAATTGCACTTTAACACGATATTCGTAAGAGCCTTCTGCGTCTAACATTTCAATGTGTGTATTGGCTGTGTTGCTCAATGATAACCATGATTGCTCGTTATATTGCCGTTCCCAATCAATTACAGAGCCTCTTTGACCGGTAACTTTCAATGTATCGGTGCTTGCCCAAACTCCAACGGTATCCGAAACTTTCTTTGTCAAATTGCCACCTCTTGACACTAAGACGTTCATCAGTATTATGTTGCTTGTGTCCTGTATTGTGCCGTTAGAGATAACTATTCGGCGATAAAAAGTGCTGTCCATCAGGGCTGGCGGCTGATAGTTCTGTGTATTGTTTATGCCATCGGCTGTTATCCAGTTGCTACCTGTTCTACCTTTTTGCTGCCAAAGGTAAGTGAAGTTATCTAAACCACCCGTTGGCATCGTCCCTGTTACCAAAGTAGGAACGCTTTCGGAACATAGCGTTTGATTATCGCTGATTGTGTTGTTATAAACAGGGGGATAGGTTGTGCGGAAGTTTAATTTAGAGCCGTAACCCGTACCCAAAGCAGAGGTAACGAATGCCCTGTAATAATAACGTACGCCTTCCTGCAATCCAGTTACATTTACAGCAAAAGCACCCAAGCCAACGCTTGAGGCATGCACCACAACCACGCTATCACTCTCTATTGTCGGCACAACATTAGAGTAAGTGGTATAGACAACACCCATATCGGTAGCAATAGCATCACCTTCGTTGTTCAGGTTACCGCCTAATGTTACGGTGTTGTCTCCAATATTTGTTGCTACTGCGGTTGATACTGTTCCCAAGCCGCTGAGTGTAGTAAATTGCATAAGATTTCCAACCGCTGTTCCATAGGCATTGGTTGCAAAAGCACGATAATAAATCATTGTTGAGGGAGATAGTGATGTTAAGGTTGCAATAATAGAATCATTAGACAGCGAACCATAAACAACATTCGCATTCTCATCTACGTTTTCCGGGTCTGTATTCCAATAAAAGCCCTGTTGAGTTATGCCACTTGCTCCACCTGCTCCGTAATAAACAACCTTTCCTGTAACCATAGCCGAAGTTCCTGTTACCGTACCGACTTTTATTGTCTTTGTTTGCACGGCAGGACGATTGGACATAAAGTTAAAAGAGATAACAGAGTCGTTTATATACCTTATTCCCGTTATTGGCTTCCCTGTTGTATTACCATTCTTAGTGGTTGAGGCAGGAGTAGAGTTGTCTGTGTATAAAGTATTGCCTGATGTTCCCGGAAAAGGAGCAGCAGCCGATTCTGTCTGAGAATAGTTGCCCGAAGCTGGCTCAATAAACCAATTCCTGTCATTAGGATTTGTATTAACATTGTTGCCATTGATACTTATATTGTCCTCGTCTCCGTGCCATATCAACAGACCTTCACCGGGCAAGTATGTATCCCAGCCTTCCTGCTGTCTGTGTTCAATAATAAAAAACTCATTATTTGCCAACAGTATCTTGTAAGCAAGAGTGTCGTCAGTCAAAGCAGGTAAAGGAATATTATCCTGTGCAGTTGTTAGTGTAGGTATGGTTATCCAGCCTGTAAATTGCTTTTCCCATGCATTCAAACCCGCAGGCTTTGCACCATTATTGTTGTAGCATCCGCTTGCCATTATGTCCCAAATGCCCGGATGAATGGCTTCTCCTCCCGAGCCTGTATAATCCGTATCGTAAAAGTCAGGATAGCCTAACACATGTCCGAACTCGTGGCATATTGTTCCTATTCCATCCATAGTAGTAGCGTTTCTCTTCTCAGCAGAGCAAGAATAAGGCTGCCCATTCAAACTTTTACCATCATAACTACCTGAAAGACCATACATACCTGAGCGATGAGGCCAAATCTCATTAGGGTTCTGAGTTGAGGACTGAGGAGTGCCTGCAAAGATGAAGTGAATAGCATCAACCTTTCCGTCATTATCGTTATCGTAATCGGCAAAATTTACATAAGGATTAGCCGCAGCAACAGCCGCAGAGTAAAAATCGTACATATTAGACGTCCCTCCGAAGTGAGACATATAATAAGGTATGGTATATGGTCCAACAACATCTATATCCATTGTAAATTTCCCGCCTGAGTTGTCCAAGTAATAATCCTTTACACTTCCCGTTCCGTTGTAATTACTATCGGCAACAAGGCTTACAAAGTTCGCATTGGTAAAGGTAAAGGGTAAATCCTGAAAGGCAACCAAGATAACCAACAATTTAACCGTCCCTTGCGTGGGATATTTGTCGTCATTGGGATTGGGGGCATAAGCTTTCTGCTCTTTGAAAGCCTTGATTTGCTCACTACTGTAGTGCAAATTGAAAGGTAAGGTGCTTAAAAATTTGTTTTCTTCGGCACTTCGTTCTTCCTTATTGGCAGCTAAAAACGCTGAAGCAACCATATCACCTTTCTCATTCAAGACACCATACGACCAAAAGCCTTCATCGTTTCTCACCAACGCATACTGGTCTAATGTTTTTGCCCAATTAACGTGCTCATCACCTTGAAGAATCAGCGTTAATGTCTTTCCATTAGGTTGTTTTATTGTTATTGGTGTTGGGTTTGCAGGCACAGCCAATGCCGTGTTTGCCATAACAAACAACACCGCCGTAACAAGCATTGTTTTCATTAAATTGATTGTTTTAACTCTCATTTTATCTAATTATTTTACTTAATTTATCCTTTTATAATAACGTATTACTTAGTCTTAAAGTATGTAACGCAACTTTAATGCTTCAATTTTAAGGCTGCAAATATACGATTTTTTCTTGACACAGGCGTTATAACGGGCAAAAATAGTACAATAGCCTATCCAAGCACCATTACATTTTACCCAAACACCGCTTTAACTTTCCCAAACGCTGTTTTATTTTCCCCAAACGCCGCTTTAAATTCGGTAGGTATATACCAAAAATTCATTTGGTATATACCTATCGTTCGTTTGGTATATACCTAATTTACGTTTGGTATATACCAAACGAATTTTTGGTATATACCTACCAGATTTTTGGTATATACCTACCGAATTTATTACTTGATAATAGCAATCTGTTTCTTGACTTTAGTAACTTGAAACAAAGCAACAGTAATCTCAAACAAAGAAGCGATAACTTGTTGTTTCAGAAAAAAGTTGTATCTTTGCAGCCTATTAGAATAAAAGAAAAGATGAAGGTAACTAAAATCGCAAAAGCATTAGACATCTTAGCATATATAGCTTTGGTAGCAGTCTTTGCATGGTATTTTTTCGGCAAACCGCTGCCGCAGTATATCACTTTGGCGTTGTTAGGCGTCTGTGTGCTGAAACTAATCAGTGCTATGACAAGGGCAAGCTTCTTTGAAAAACAATACAATAAATTAAAGGAGGAAAATAACTTCCTTACATCAAGATTAAAGGACAAAAACGAGAATCAATAATAGTAAATAATAAAACCAAATCAAAGATTTATGGCAACAACTGCTGATATTAAGAACGGCTTATGTATAGAGATGAACGGTGATCTGCTGTCTGTGGTAGAGTTTCTGCACGTTAAACCCGGTAAAGGAGGGGCTTTCGTACGCACAAAGCTCAAAAGCTTCCGCACAGGTAGGACAATAGAGCATACATTCAACTCAGGAGCAAAATTAGAGACGGCAAGGATAGAAAGACGTCCTTATACGTTTTTGTATAAAGATGACTCAGGTTACAATTTTATGCATGCAGAAACCTTTGAGCAAGTAATGATTGAGGAAGCGTTGATAAACGCACCGCAATATTTGAAAGAAGGTCAATATGTGGAGATTATAGTTCATGCAGATACTGAAACGCCGCTGTCTTGTGAGCTTCCGCCGTTTGTAGAGATGACAATAACTTACTCAGAGCCGGGTGCAAAAGGCAATACTGCGACAAACGCAATGAAAGATGCCACAGTGGAAACAGGAGCTACCGTTCGCGTGCCGCTTTTCATTGAAGAAGGCGAACGCATCAAGGTAGATACTCGCACAGGTGAGTATTCTGAGAGAGTGAAGTAACAAACAAACTTTCTAAATGTAAAAAAGACTTTGGCAAAACCAAAGTCTTTTTTGTTTATTTAAGTTATAAAGGAATTGTAACAGGCTTACTATAACCTGAATATTAGAAGTAAATATCTCTTTCGCCTTTTGCGATGTTGGAAAGATTATCAGAGACTTTGGCTTTCAAGGTCTCTTTTTCTATTTCTTCGGTCATAGTCTTTATTAACGCATTTCCCTTATCCTGTAACGCCTCAGAAGCGAAGTCTTGCAGGTATTCCTTGAAGGTAAAGAGGGCATTAGGCAAACAATATTGCTTGATTAGTCCGGGCTTTGCTAAATCCATAAAGTCGTTTCCTACTCTGCCCATTCGGTAACAGCCGGTACAGAAAGACGGAACATAACCTTCATCAACCAAAGTGTCAATCACCTGCTCCAAAGTCCTCGTATCACCGGTTGAAAACTGCGAACCGCTTTGCTCAGATGTATCAGAATATGAGCCGGGATTGGTTCGGCTTGCTGCAGATATTTGACTGACGCCGTATCTTATCAGTTCGTTTCTCATTTCGTTGTCTTCACGCGTAGAAAGTATGATGCCGGTGTAAGGTAATGCAATACGGATTATGGCAACGAGCTTCTTAAAATCGTTATCGCTCACAGGCATAGGTACATTCTCGGCAGCAGGAGCACCAACGGCAGGCTCCATTCTCGGAACTGAAACAGTATGCGGACCACAGCCAAAAGCCTCTTCCAAATGTCTTGCATGCTCCATCATAGCCAGCACTTCAAAGCGGTAATCTATCAAACCCAGCAACGCTCCTATACCAACATCACTCACGTTTCCCTCCATTGCCCTGTCCATAACGGTAAGGCGATATTCGTAATCAGCTTTTGGCGTGCCTGAAGGGTGAAAGTCCCTGTATAAAATAGGGTCATAGGTCTCCTGAAAGCAAACATAAGTTCCAATTTTCTCTGCTTTCAAGCGAGCGAAATCCTCAACTTCCATCGGTGCAAGCTCAACATTGATACGCCTTACATAGTCTCTGCCTGCCCTTTCTTTCACTGCGTAAGTTGTTCGTATGGCTTCAACCATATAATCCGTGCCATTGCGATTGTTTTCTCCACATATCAGCAACACACGCTTATGCCCCTGTTTAAGCAAAGCTGATGTCTCGTGAGCAATCTCTTCCATCGTCAAAATCTTTCGCTTTATCAGGTGATTATCCTTTCGGAAGGAGCAATACAGACAATTATTCACGCATACATTCCCAGTGTATATTGGAGCAAAAAGCACTAACCGCTTGCCGTAAATCTCTTCCTTTACGCTCTTAGCAACCTCCATTATGTTGTGGATTTGCTTCTCATCTTCCACTCTTAACAAGGCGGCAACGTCTTCAAGGTTAAGCCCTTTTAATTTCAAGGCTTTATTTAATATTGTGTTAATTTCGCTTTGTGAAGGCACGTTTCCTTCTATCAGAGAGTAGAGTTTATCTCTGTCAATGAAGACTTTATTTCTTAATTCTTTGTTCATAATCAATTTTATTATGGGATTGTTTATATATTTCTTTACCTTTGTTCAATTTCATCTGATAATGGCGTGGTGATATGCACTTTGGACACTATTGATTTTACTTCTACGTTATCCAATCTGCCGAGTCTGCCGGTCAAAGCATTGATGTTGTCGGTTGAGGCTTCAATTATGAGATTTATAATATGTAATCCTTTGTCTCTTAATGGCAAACCCTGACGGGCAAGTACGTTTTGAGAGTACAAAGAAATGATTTGATTGACCGCTTGGGCAACCGAAATGTCGTAAATGACGATTGAAATTGTTCCTATTCTCTTTTCCATTAGCGTTTCTTTTGGATTAGATTATTTATAACTTATTTGGGGTGTCGTAAGGCTTTGAAGCAAGTATCTAATGCTCACTTCTCAGGCTTTTGACGCTGCAAAGGTACAATGAATATTTTGATTGAGCGCAATAAACCTTGAATATATTTTCTAAATGCCTTATTTTAATTCAACTAAACAGCACTTGGGCAAAACAAAACAGCCTTTCGTTAAATTGAAAGGCTGCTTTAAGATAATGTTGTGCTTTATTATTTTATTTACTTGCTGCTTACCGACTTCAATTCTCCAGTTTTGCGGTCAAAGTCAAGGCTTTGCGTATTGGAAAGAGTGTAAGCAGTAACTCCAAATTGAGCAAGGCTAACGTCTTTTACAAAATTCAGACTGCCGAAACTTACAGACACCTCCACCTTTTCAGGTATGGCATAATAGACTCCAACACCCTTTTTATTGATACGCTCTTGCGTCTCCTTGCTACCCGATTGTCTTTTAAGTGTTGTGGCTAATGGCTTGATTGTATTGTAACAATGAAGGTTGGCAACAATGGTTTTGTTGTCTATTTGTGTGGAATTGCTGGCGGAATAAGGTATTTTCTTCACTCCTTCCTTTTCAGAAAAAGAACAAAGCGGAATAAGCAAATCCTCTTCGGTAATGATAGGCTTTTCAGGTACTATTTTAATGATTACAACCTCCTCTTGCTTATCTTCAACGCCTGCAAACATTGCGACATAACCATTGATTATCTCATCCAACTGCTTGTACATAAAGTCGATCGTTGTGTTAAGATATGTTCCATCAACGCCTTCGGAAAGCATCTTAATCTGTTCTTCTCTCAAAGCCTTGATACGCTCAACTGCTTTCTCGGCTGTCAGGCTTGAAGTAGGCTCTAACATCCCCAATTCCATAAAACGTTTCTCATAAATAGGGCTTGTGGAAAGCGTTACAGCGTTATCCTTTGGTGTTTGTTTGATATGATTGGAATGGTTTGGCTTTTCAAATTCTTTATCCGCAGATTGCCTATCATTTCTACTTACCATTATCTTCGTCAAAGCACCGATTGAATTTTTTTCTACGCTAATTACTCCTTTCGTTTCAAGGATATACATTGCTCCTGCGGTCGGTTGCGATTTTATAGTGATATTTTGTATTGAGTAAATGGTGTCATCTTTTGTCGGAACGTTTTTCAGACCGAGCAAATAT
Organism: Bacteroidales bacterium; assembly: GCA_031260565.1. Lineage (GTDB taxonomy): Bacteria > Bacteroidota > Bacteroidia > Bacteroidales > P3 > JAISGN01. The sequence goes on along the minus strand of JAISLH010000093.1, from coordinate 11,085 downwards.
GCCGATTGAGCAAATATTCCTTTATGACGGACGTTTTTTTCAAGTCTTATCTCAAAGACCAACTCCGTTTGAGGCACGGTATAATAGATTCCATTTGCTGTTTCCCCTGCTTTGTCCAAAGGAAATGAAGAATAAGTCTGTCCCTGTGCCATAACGCAAGACAGAACGGCTGCTAAAAAAATGTATTTTCTCATAGTGTTATTTCTTTTTAATTCCTAATACTCCCTGTTTGCCGCTATTACGAATGATAACGTAGTCTTTGTCGGCATAATAACTTAAAACAATTCCTATAACTGGCGAAAAAAGGAGCGAAGGCACTTTATCCTTAGCCTCAAGGATAGTCCCCAAGTCATTAAACGCCGTGTCAATAACCGCTATTTTCATATCCGTTACCACGATTGCTATACCGTCAAAGAATGATGTCGCATAGCTATAATGCTTGTCGGTTTTGTATTCATAAGTCTTATCATCAACGAAAGTCCAGCCTTTTGCATCTTGCACCGGCAGCAATCCATAATGAGCAGAGGCTATAACAGAGAACATAGGTGGTATTTTCTGACCATTCAAATAAAGCCTCTCCTTTTTCTTCTTAACCTTGTACTCAATATAATCGTTCATCGCCAGCACATCACTGCAAGATGGGAAATCAACCATTTGCCCTTCTACTTTTAGTAAAAGAGATTTCTTCTTATTGCCAACAAAGACCGCATAAGATCTATTGTCCGCTATCTTAACTTTTTCAAATACCGGCTCAATTTCTTCTTTTGTTACCATATTAACAGCACCCCATTTATCCTTCATTCGTACCAATATCCACGAATCAATAACCGAATAAACTTCATGGTATTTGGTCTCAACGATTGTTTGTCCTGTAGGGTCAATAACGCCGTAGTTAAAATTGTTCTCAACAATCAGCCTGTAACCTGCTGATGTTGGCACAACGTCTATAAGATTTACCTGTCCCTCATAAAGAGTCTTGCCGTTGAGATAAACAACAGATGTAATACTCCCGTTTTTTGCCACAAGGAAAGTATCTTTGGTGGTGATGATACGAACATCGTTGAAGATAGGTTGAAGATGCAGCAGGTACATAGAGTCCTTTTTGGCTATCATTCCGCTGTATGAATCTTGCGTAACCTTAAAGTAATCTGTCAGAACAGTCGGTTCGGCTACCTGATAAAGAGCATCAACGATCATCTTGCCGTCATAGTCAAACAGAGCTTGCAATCCGTTCTTCAGATATGCCTTTAAATAGAGTATATTATTCTTTGAGTAGGTCTGAAAATCAACAAAGCGTGCTTCACTGACCATTTCGCCCTTGGCATTGAGCAATCCGTACAACAAATCTCCATTTAACTGCCTTGTTGTGAAGCAAAAGAGCAGCGGAGTAACCATTTCAATCTTTATATTCTTGGGTTGATAGGTTACAATGCCTTTTGAGTCGGTCATTCCAAAGACATTGCCTTGCTTAATGACCACAGCATCACCCATTCTGCACATAAGGCTAACGCTATCTCCCAAAAGCCGCTCACCTTGTGTATTTATAAGGGAGTAGGTCTTTGATTGGTTGTCATAAACCACACAACTGCCGTTGTAAAACGTGTTTAGCTGAAAGTTATCTACTATTTCGCTTTCGTTTTTGACTGCATATTTAGGCTCAATCCGCACGTTGCCCAACGTATCAGCAAAGCCTATCAAACCCTTATCAACAAAGGAAATCATATCATCACCCAAAGCGTCAATGGCTTCATACTTACAGGGCAGCACGACCTTATTTTCTGTAACTACTCCATACTTATCACCATTGCGAACGGCAAAAAACGAGCCGTTTAACGACACAACTTCATCATATTCAAGGTTTATTTTCCAATAAAATGGTGTTTTGCCTATACTCTGTTGGCAATCGGCAACTGTACTTCCGCCAAGCACTGCAGCAAGGGCAAGAATCCGTAAGATATTTCTTTGTTTGAGCATATTGTTTCTTTGTTTTAGACTTTGCAAAGGTACAAAAAACTGCATTATCAGCAACAATTAGCCGAGTCATATCAAAAAAAACTTCATCATTTCTTTCTTTCCTTTCATTAAAGTGCCATTATAATTACAACGATTAAAAACCTTATGTCCGTTTTCTGTCGTCTTAATTTTCCCCTTTGTTGGAAGATTTTCATGAAACGCCGCTTCGTGACGCTGAAACGCCACTTTAGCGTCACGAAGTGGCGTTTCGTGAAACCACAGTAAAACAAGGCTCTTACAAGGTAAGTTTTTATTTTATCTAAAAAGCATAAAAAAAGGATAATAAAGCCTGTTATCCCTCTAAAATGGTATATCGCATTGTTGCAATATGATTAAATGAAATTTATACAAAGACCATCACGTTTTTAGTACGCAAAAGTTGTGGCTTTTGAATGGAAATTTGTTGTAGAATAATTGCCTTTACGATAATTGCAGTATGTCTGCTTGTGATTATTGCTTTAGTAAGTCTTGAATGATTTTTTCGGCAGTGTAACCTTCGGCTTGGGCGGTGTAGTTTAGTACTATGCGATGACGAAGGACTGATATGGCTACGGCTTTCACATCCTCAATATCTGGAGAGTATTTTCCGTTTAAGGCAGCGTTACATTTAGCACCAAGAACCAAATATTGAGAGGCACGAGGTCCTGCTCCCCACGATAGATACTTGTTAGCGATTTGATTGTTTGGGTTGTTGAGCCTTGTACTTTCCACCAAGCGAACAATGTATTGATAGACGTTGTCGGCTACTGGCATCTTGCGGATAAGTTTCTGAAATAAGATAATCTGCTCTGCTGACAATACCTTATCAACCTTTGCTTCATGATTGCTTGTTGTGGATTTAAGTATGTCTATTTCCTGCTCAAAGGTTGGGTAATCAAGCCATAACATAAACATAAAGCGATCTAATTGAGCTTCTGGTAAGGGATAAGTGCCTTCCTGTTCAATAGGGTTTTGTGTTGCTAAAACAAAGAATGGCTCTTCCAGCTTATGCTTTTGCCCGGATATAGTTACGTTATGCTCCTGCATTGCCTCCAAGAGGGCAGCCTGCGTTTTGGGAGGCGTACGGTTTATTTCATCGGCAAGGACTATGTTTGCAAAAACCGCACCCTTGATAAACTTGAATTCACGATTGCTATCCAAAATCTCGTTACCCACAATGTCCGAAGGCATTAAGTCAGGTGTGAATTGGATACGGCTATAGGTTAGACCCAAAGTTTGTGCTATTGTATTGACGAGGAGAGTTTTTGCAAGACCTGGAACACCTACCAAAAGGCAGTGACCACTTGCCATAATGGAGATAAGGATTTGGTTTATGATTGTCTCTTGTCCTATGATGACTTTGGATATTTCAGACTTAAGTTGTGAGCATTTAGACACCAAAAAGTCCATAGCCTCAACGTCTGAGGGGAATTGTGTTTGTTCGGCGTTCATAAGTCTATTTGTTTGTCCAATTTACCTTGAAGTTGCAGTTGCTATAGTCATCGTCAAGGCGGATATAAGTCGTTGTAGCCTTTTTATTAGCCCATTTTATCAAGGTATCGGTGCGTTGTGTCTCGCTTGCAAGGTTGTATATTTTGTCGTAGTCATCATGAAGATTGACTTTGTGAACTTCTGTCTTCGCCCTGACCTTGATAAGCCTGTAAGCATTGCCTCCTTCGGACTCAAAAAGGACAGGTTGCGTTATGTCTCCCTTATTCATTGAGACAAAATAAACCTTGGTCAGGTTTCGCATCAAGTCATTTATGTTATCCTTTGAAAATTTCGTGCTTGCGGTAGCAGGATTGATTATTAAACCTTCATTAACCTTGCTTTCGTCATCGGAAAAAACGGATATAGCCTCTTCAAAAGAGATTTTGCCGCTCTTGATTAACGTTTTAATGCTATCCAAATCAGCCATTGCCTTTGCCAATGCCATATCTGACGGCTTGGCTTGAAGGAGTATATGCCGACAATTAACCTGATTGCCTCTGCGTTCAATGAGTTGTATTAAGTGAAAGCCATATTTTGTTTCTATGATAGGCGATAAATCATACGGTTTTGTCAAACTAAACGCCGCTGTCTCAAATTCCTCAAGCATTTGACCACGAGAGAAGAAGCCTAACTCACCTCCTTTTTTTGCACTTGCAGGGTCTTCGGAATATAATGTGGCAAGGGTAGCAAACTTTGTGCCTTGCGAAACTCTTTCTCTGTAATCATTCAAACGTTCGCGTATAATATCTTTGTCCTCTTGGCTGATGACAGGTCGCTTAACTATTTGTATAAACTCATATTCCTCATTTATGGTTGGCAGACTGTCCTGAGGCAGACTGTTGAAGTAGTCGGTAACTTCCTTTGGAGTAATCTTTAACTCACCAGTAAGAGTCCCTACGACCTTTTGAATTTTCATATTTCGCTCCACTTCTGGCATATATTGCTTTCTTATTTCAGTAGCAGTTTTCCCCATAGCCTTTTCGCAGTTTTCCATTGAACCGTAATTTCTACGAATAAGTTCACTAAATTCTCTTTCAACCTCCTGCTCGGTAAAGACAACAGAGTCTATTTCTGCTTGATGAAGCAATGCCTTATTGAGAATCATAGTTTCCAATAACTCGCATTTAGAAACAAATTTATCATCGGAAGCTGTCATCTTTTGCATCTTTGCTTGCAGATAAGATACCTCCAATTCAGATTCTTTAATCATGTTTTTCCCAACAACGGCAATAACCTTATCTATTGTGCTTTCTTCCTGTGCATAAGACACTGCACTAATGGTAAGCAAGACCAAAAGGCTACAAAACTTTAATATCTTCATACGTTTTACTTTATTGAATCAAAGACTTGCTCATTGACCTTGTAAGGGTATTTGCTACGCAGGTCTTTAATCCATTGTTTTTCCAAAAATTCTTGATAGTCTGAAGTTGCTATACCTTTACATTCAGGTAAAGTCTTAACTTCAGGCTCTACAATACTATGAACGACAACTATGCACTTTTTATTGCCTTCGCTAATGATGTTTCCTATGCCGACCTTTTGATTGGACTTATCTACCATCTTGTTGTCTCCCTGCTCGAACTTATTCCACACAAACTTTATATGCTTCTCAATGTTGGTGTCAATGTCGCATTTGTTTGCTATCTCTTCCTGTATTTTGATGTTAGTCCATTTTTTCTTCATTCCTTTTTCAATAACTTTGATAGCTTTGTCGGCATTGATGTTTGTGTCTAATGTCCAAATGGTAGCATTGGAACGCTTGTTCCACATATATTTTTGGCTTTCTTTGTTGTAGAACTGCTCTAAACCTACGGTATCAACGATAGAGCGATTCCACACATACTTATCCGTTATGGCAAATATCAAGACACCATTGCGAAAGTCGTCCATTTGAGTCTTTAATTCAGGGTGCTTATTCTCTAAACGCTTGTCGCCATAACTAACAACAGCATCAAGGACAGCCGCTTTGTAAGCCTTAAAGACTAAAGCAGGGATATACATAGGCGTTTCTTTCTGTTGGTTTTTCTCTATGTACTCTGCCAAATCACGTTGTGTGAAAGAGTAGTCTCCTATGCGGAATATTTCTTCCTGATGGTTGAAGTCTTCGGGCATAGACCACGTTGCAGAGAAAACACTGTCGGTTACAATGGCTTCAACCGCCTTTAGCTTTGTTAAATTTTCACTGAAACCATACTCTGATTTGGTTTTTTGAGCAAAAGCCTCAATGGTGCGATAGGAACGAACATCACCTGATATGCGTTTCTCTATCGTCTTGCTCAATTCAGTCAAAGGAGGTAGAGGGTTATAGGCAATAGGCTTTACGATGTGCCAGCCAAAGCTACTTTCAAAAGGTTTTGAATATGAACCGAGAGCAACGTCCTGCATTTGCAAGATGTATTCCACTGGCAGGTTGTTAAGCCTTTGACCCTTCAATAAGCCACCACTTTCACTTGAACGTTTATCGTCAGAATAGTTTTTAGCTATCTCATCAAAGCGTCCGCCTGATTGCAGTTTGGCGTAAGCCTCATCAATTATCAGCTTGCAGTTTGTGGTGCTGTCGTGTTCTTTGGGGTTAATCCAGATGTGAGCAACATCAGCTGTGTAGAATGTTGCCGGCTTGCGTTCAACTAATTTTATGATGTGGAAGCCGAAAGAAGTCCTTATCGGCATTGATATTTCACCTACATTCATTGTATAACACGCTTGCTCGAAAGGATAAATCATTGTCATTGACGTAAAGTAACCCAAATCTCCTTTGTTCTCTTTTGCAGAAGGGTCATCGGAGTTTTTCTCTGCTAATTTTGCAAAATCCTCTCCTTTTATGGCTTTCTTGTGAATATCCAATGCTTTGTTGTATGCGGCTAATGTATCTGCCGGAGTAGCGTTGGCAGGGATATTGATAAGGATATGCGAAGCACGGACAAAATACTTTAATCTGTCATAAGCCTCCTCAACCAGCTGCTCAGTAATTGCTGCATCGTTTATGTAAGGTGCTGTTAGTTGCTTGCGATATTGCTCTATTTCATCGGTGAGAACCTTAGTTGTGTCCATACCCAATGCTTTTGCTTCTTGCAATTTTAGCTTGTAGTTGATAAACAAGTCAAGGTATTCTCTTAAATCTTGCTTGTCTATCACCTTGTTTGGCGTGGTATTGTTCCTTTGGTAAAGGTCAATGAACTCTTGCTTTGTTATACTTTCTCCATCAACGGTTAAAACGACATCGTTGTTTGTCTCGTTTTGTGAATATGCACTAAGGCATACGATACTTAATAATAATATGCTTGTTAATCTTTTCATCTTATTGTTAGTTTATTATTTGATTATCTTGAATAATTAGGTGCTTCTCTTGTTATGGTAATATCGTGTGGGTGGCTTTCTTGATAGCCGGCTGCTGTTATTTTCATAAACTTGGCATCGTTTTGAAGATGTGCTATATCCTTTGCTCCCGTGTAGCCCATACCTGCTTTCAGACCTCCAACCAACTGATGAATTACTTCACTCACCGTTCCCTTGTAAGGTACTCGTCCCACAATTCCTTCCGGTACTAATTTAGATATATCATCTTCCATATCCTGAAAGTATCTATCCTTAGAACCTTGCTGCATTGCGTCAAGCGACCCCATGCCACGATAAGATTTGAACTTGCGACCCTCAAAGATTATGGTATTGCCCGGAGATTCTTCAACGCCTGCCAGCAAGCCGCCCGCCATAATGGTACTTGCTCCTGCCGCCAAAGCTTTTACAACATCACCCGAATATCTTATGCCTCCATCTGCAATCACTGGTATATTTTTACCAAGCAACGCCTTAGCTACGTCAAAAACGGCTGTAAGCTGTGGAACGCCTATGCCTGCAATAATACGAGTGGTGCAGATACTACCCGGTCCTATACCGACCTTTATGGCGTCTGCTCCTGCCTCTGCCAGCATTATTGCTGCCTCTGCTGTGGCTATGTTGCCACAAACAACATCTACCTTATCACCATACTTTTTCTTTGTGCGGCGAAGGCTATCTATTACGTTTTTGCTATGTCCGTGAGCCGTGTCTATAACTATTGCGTCAGCACCGGCGTCAATTACAGCGTCAATTCTGTCATCCATATCAGCCGTTATGCCTATGCCTGCGGCAACTCTTAATCTTCCTAACTTGTCTTTGCAAGCTAATGGTCGTTCTTCAAGGTTTATTATATCCCTGTAAGTTATTAAGCCAACCAACTTGCCTGTTTTATCAACAACGGGTAGCTTCTCTATTTTGTTTGTCTTTAATATTTCTGACGCAGTCTCCAATGTGGTATGCTCAGGGGCAGTTACCAAATCCTTTTCGCCGGTCATAACCTCAGTGATAGGCTTTTCTTTGTTGTATTCAAAGCGTAAATCGCGGTTTGTTACTATTCCTATCAGTTTATCGTTATCATCAACCACAGGAATGCCACCAACAGAATACTTTTCCATCACATGTCTTACATCTCCCACCGAAACATCCTGCTTAACGGTTATTGGATTGACAATCATTCCGTTTTCGGCTCTCTTAACCCTCAGTACCTCTTCCGCCTGTTTGCATATAGACATATTTTTATGCAGAACGCCTATGCCACCTTCCTGAGCAATGGCAATAGCCATACGAGCCTCTGTAACAGTATCCATTGCCGCCGAAACAATAGGAATATTAACCGCAATGTTGCGTGAAAACCGACTTTTCGTATCAATCTGACGAGGTACGACCTCTGAGTATGCAGGAAGCAAAAGAACATCATCGTATGTAAGCCCCTCTCCTACAAACTTTTCGCTGTGTTGAATCATGATTTTTCCTTTATAATTTGGTATGCAAAGATACAAATATTTTCCTAATAATACGTTATTCCCCTTGTTTTATTATCTATTGCTCTAATATTTTTTAGATTGCCGACAATATTTTCTGACTTTGCGGCGAGAAACCAAAGAGTTTGAATATCAATCGTTAGTATGATTTTTCACAACAAAAGCAATATTATTACTTTTTAGTAAAGAATTTTTGCGTACTTTTGCAAAAGCAAATCAAAATAGAGCAATGGAAAAACGAAATGAAAAACGAGAATTAGAAATGAGAGTTTTGTATAAATTATATGAGATAAAAATGCAATTTATGTGCCGAATGCAAGTATAGCAAGGCTGTAAGGCTATTGTATTGTCAGGTTTAAGACTTGATGTATAAGGTATGGGGATTACGTAGTGTATTATCCCCATTTTTTTGTGCTTTTTTGCCAAAATGAAACGCCACTTTAGAAAATTAAAGTGGCGTTTCAGTGTAACGAAGCGGCGTTTTAGAAAAATGAAGCATCATTTGACTAAAATTATTCAAAATTTCACCATTTTTGACCTTAATTTTGACAAAATATAAGCAAAATTCCACTTGTTTTTGGAATATTTTATATAAATTTATTGCTCTAATTGCATTTTTTTTAACATATTTAAGTATGATGAAAAGGTATCGTAAAAATATAAATTGAAATAAAGTTTGGCTTATAGAGAAAAAAGTAGTACTTTTGCACCTCTCAAAGGCGTTAGTTATCTATGTAACTGACGGGGCTTTGCCGTAACAACAACACAGATTTTATGAAAGGAATAGTATTAGCAGGTGGCTCGGGTACAAGGCTTTATCCCATTACAAAGGGTGTGTCCAAGCAGTTGTTACCTGTCTATGATAAGCCGATGATTTACTATCCCATCTCCGTCTTAATGGAGGCGGCGATAAGGGATATTTTGATTATATCTACCCCTGAGGATTTGCCCAACTTTAAGCGTTTGCTTGGTGATGGTTCTGATTATGGAGTGAGGCTTGAATATGCAGAACAGCCTTCACCAGACGGCTTAGCACAGGCATTTATTATTGGAGAAAAGTTTATTGGAAATGATTCTGTCTGCCTTATTCTTGGCGATAACATATTTCATGGTGCAGGATTGACGTCCCTTTTAACGGAGGCTGTGGCTTATGCGAAAAAAGAGGCTAAGGCTACGGTTTTTGGCTATTATGTTGATGACCCTGAGCGTTATGGTGTGGCGGAGTTTGACCGGCAGGGTAATGTCCTTAGCATAGAAGAAAAGCCGCAAGAGCCTAAATCAAACTATGCTGTTGTAGGTTTATATTTCTACCCTAATAAGGTAGTGGAAGTCGCTAAAAATATAAAGCCATCGGCAAGAGGAGAGTTGGAAATAACAACTGTTAATCAACAATTTTTGAAGGAGAAAGAGCTAAAAGTTAAACTATTGAGTAGAGGCTTTGCGTGGCTTGACACAGGGACGCACGACTCTCTGTCAGATGCTTCAATCTTTGTTGAGGTTATAGAGAAACGACAGGGTTTGAAGATAGCCTGTTTGGAACAAATTGCTTACCAACAAGGCTGGGTAACAAGGGAAAAGATACAATCAATAGCTCAAACGATGATTAAGAATCAGTATGGGCAATACCTATTGAAGGCGATTGACGATATAAACATAAGATAAATGGAGTTTATAAAGACAAAGATAGAGGGTGTTTTTATCATAGAGCCAAAGCCTTTTAAGGATGAACGAGGCTATTTTCTTGAGAGTTTCAAGCAAGACGAGTTTATCAAGTACGTGGGCAATGTGGAGTTTGTGCAGGATAACGAAAGTAAATCAACTTATGGCGTTTTGCGAGGCTTGCACTTTCAACGACCTCCTTATGCACAGGCTAAATTAGTCCGTGTGGTTGTTGGCAGGGTGCTTGATGTTGCAGTGGATGTTCGTAAAGGTTCTCCTACTTTTGGTGAATATGTTGCTGTGGAGTTGTCGGAAGATAACCATAGGCAATTTTTCATTCCAAAAGGATTTGCACATGGTTTTGCCGTTTTGAGCAAAGAAGCCGTTTTTCAATACAAATGTGATAGCTATTACGCTCCTTCGTCTGAGGGTGGGGTTGCTTACAATGACCCTGCGATAAATATTGATTGGCTCTTGCCTTCGGAGGATATGATACTATCAGATAAAGATAGAGGCAATCCGCTACTTAAAGATATAGAACCGCTATAAAACTACATTGTATATGGCAGATGATATGGTAAAAAATGCAATTCGTAGAACCAAATGTTTTTGGTATTTACCTCAGATCATTTGGTTTAACTTTCATTATTTGCCATTTAAGCAAGCGATAAAATTACCAATATTGTTGTATAAGCCGAAGTTGTTAAGATGTAAGGGAACGCTAACGCTCAATGGTGCTATAAGTTTTGGTATCATCAAATTGGGGTTTTATACTGTGCCTAATTATCCTAATAATGGCATAATTTGGAACGTTCGCGGCAATGTGATAATTGAGGATTTCTGCATAATAGGTAATGATTCTTTGATAGATGTTGGGGAAAAAGGTACATTAACATTGGGTAAGCATTTCGTTTCATCTGCCGCTTTAAAAATTAACTGTTATAACTCAATAAGCTTTGGAAGCAATAATATGATAGGCTTTGATAATCACTTTATAGATACCAATATTCATACATATAAGATAGTTAAGCGAGGTAGAGAATTTAAGGCTAAGGGTTATGCACCTATCGTTATTGGAAGTTATAATTGGTTCGGCTTTGGAATAACGACAATAGCAGGAACAACA
>JAISLH010000088.1 GCA_031260565.1 Bacteroidales bacterium | reverse complement strand
AAAATAAATAAGATGTACATCAAAAATAAATAAGATGTACATCAAAATAAAATAAGATGTACATCAAACAAAAATAAGATGTACATCAAAATAAAATAAGATGTACATCAAAATAAAATAAGATGTACATCAAAATAAAATGAAACGCCACTTCAAGAAATTAAAACACTGTTTGGGTAAATTAAAACAGCGTTTGGCTAAAATATTACTTTGTTTTGTAAATTTTTTCTGTGATTTCAGGTCATCGTTTTAGCAAAATAATGCTGTCTTTGCCCATATTATTTGAGTGAATTTTGATATTGCTGCCTCAAAATAAAACAGGGGCAAGCGAAGATAGTCATCATAAAAGGCGAATCTATCTAATATTTTTGTATTTTTGCACCTTCTAAAACGATGTTGCCCAAAGATGAAAAGCGAATTTGCAAGTAGAAAAAAGGTTGTTATTTCCATATTTTTGATTGTGGGAATTATCTACCTCCTTCGTATATTCTACTTGCAGGTAATAGACACTTCCTATGCTGAAAAGGCTAACCGCAACGCTCTTCGTTTCCGTACGCAATATCCTGCAAGAGGTCTTATGTTTGATAGAAAGGGAGAGCTGCTTGTTTATAACGAAGTGGTTTATGACTTAATGGTTATTCCCGCTCAAATTAAGGATTTTGACACCAATAAGTTCTGTCAGTTACTCAAAATAACCAAAGAGGATTTTGATACAAAAATTGATAAAGCCAAAAAGTACTCTCGCTACGCTCCATCTACATTTGAGAGGCAGATTTCAAAAGAGGACTTTGCTCTTATTGCCGAAAAGCTGTATTTATACAAAGGTTTCTATTCACAGGTCAGGGCTTTGCGATATTATTCCAAGTCTTTAGCGTCTCATGTTCTTGGTTACGTTGGTGAGGTTAGCGAACAGCAGATAGCAAATGACCCATACTGCAAAATAGGAGACTATATCGGGATGAGCGGATTGGAGAAAAGTTATGAGAAACAGCTCAGAGGCGTGAAGGGAAGCAAGATAACGGTGGTTGATGTGCATAATAGAGAAAAGGGATCTTATCAAAACGGGGCTTTTGACACCACAGCCGTTACGGGAATGAACCTTTACACCACGCTTGACATTGATTTGCAGCAATACGCCGAACAACTAATGGCTAATAAACGGGGAAGCATTGTGGCAATAGAGCCTTCAACGGGCGAAGTTCTTTGTTTTGTTTCAGCCCCTTACTATGACCCCAATCTGTTGGTAGGTCGTGTTCGCGGCAATAACTATCAGAAATTAGCCGATGACGTTTCCAAGCCACTCTTCAACAGAGCCTTGATGGCACAATACCCTCCCGGCAGCATCTTCAAGGTAGCCCAAGCACTGATAGCCCTTGATATGGGAGTGATACATCCGAGTAGCGGCTTTGCTTGCGACAAGAGTCTTGTAGGCTGCCATAATCATCCTTCGGCAACCAACGTTAGAGACGCTATAAAGATGAGTTGCAACCCTTATTTCTACAAAGTCTTTCAGCGAATAATACAACAGCGTAATGAAAAAGGCAAAATAGACAGCAAATTTGGATTAGGCAAATGGCAGGAAGCAATGCTGCGTATGGGATTCGGCACTCGGTTAGATATGGACTTACCTAACTTGAAGCAAGGCAGGATTCCCGACACCACATTCTACAATCGCTGGTATCCTGCAGGCTGGAATTTTTATACAATCTTCTCTAACTCCATCGGACAGGGCGAAGTGGAGGTTGTTCCTTTACAAATGGCTAATTTTGCTGCCATTGTAGCCAATCGAGGCTGGTATATCACACCTCATTTGGTTCGTTCTTATGGCACAGAGCAACAACGCTGGCGGCGGACTGCTTATAACGTTAAGCACCAAAGCCAAATTGCCGCCTCATACTGGGATATTGCCGTGTCAGGTATGTGGGCTGTTGTTCATGAAGCAGGTGGTACGGGAAGGTTAGCCCGTTTGGACAACATAGCTGTTTGTGGTAAGACAGGCACAGCTCAAAACAAGGGAGCAGATCACTCAGTTTTTATCTGCTTTGCCCCAAAAGATAACCCCAAAATAGCAATCAGTGTCTATGTTGAGAACGCTGCCGGTGGCGGAGGAGCGTGGGCTGCCCCTCTTGCAGGATTACTGATTGAGAAATACTTGAATGGCGAAGTTAAAAGAAAGGATTTTGAGAAGAAATACCTTGAAACAAACCCATGTCAGCCTATTAGAGTTAAAAAAAATAAGTAATTATGAGCCGCAAACCTCTTTTAGCCTCAGTAGATTGGACGTTGATAGCGATATATCTTGCCCTTGTCATCATAGGTTTTGTTAATATTTACGCTGCTGTTTATAATCCTGAAACGAATGTTGTTTTCACGACCGACACCCGTTACTTCAAGCAACTGATATGGATACTTGCCGCTTTGGTCTTTGCTGTCTTCATTCTGGCTCTTGAACCTAAATTTTTCTCTCAAAGCTCCTACTGGATATATGGAATATTCATTGCCTTATTGGTTGCAGTCCTGCTCATAGGGTCAGTTACTAAGGGAGCGAAGTCTTGGTTTGGCATCGGCGATTTTGGTATCCAGCCTTCAGAATTTGCTAAGGCGGCAACAGCTCTTGCTTTGGCGAGGTTTTTGTCAAGAATAGACTTCACCAAAGACTTAAAGAATGCACTGCTGAGCGTCTCTATCGTCATCTTACCTCTTTTGCTGGTGCTGCTTCAAAACGATACGGGTTCTGCTTTGGTGTTTCTTGCCTTTACTTTGGTGTTATACCGCGAGGGAATGAGCCGTTACGTTCTTATCTTAGGCGTTGCGATTATTGCTTTGGCGGTTGCGGCGATGGTTGTCAATGTTTGGTTGCTTATTGCTGTGTTTGCGTTTGTTACATTACTCATTTGGTGGATTGGAAAAAGCAGACGCTGGCGTAATTTCAAGTTTCGTCATTGTCTTTGGGGCTTCTGTATCGTTGCTGCTTTCGTTAGCCTGACCAATATTGCGGTTGAGCACGTTTTACAGGAACATCAGAGAGACCGAATTGAGGTTTTACTTGGCAAGAAATCAGATATTAAGGGAGTAGGATACAACGTTAATCAAAGCAAAATAGCCATTGGTTCTGGTGGATTTTTCGGAAAGGGCTTCTTAAACGGCACTCAGACCAAATACAGGTTCGTTCCAGAGCAGGATACCGACTTTATATTCTGCACGATTGGTGAAGAATGGGGCTTTGTTGGGGCTTTTGTCGTGATAGGTCTTTATATGTGGCTAATAATACGAATAGTCCGTAAAGCAGAACTGCAACGCAGCAAGTTTGCAAGGCTGTATGGCTACGGCGTTAGCTCAATTCTGTTCTGCCATATCCTGATTAACATCGGTATGACCATTGGTTTGTTGCCCGTAATCGGCATTCCGCTGCCGTTTATCTCTTATGGAGGCTCGTCGTTATGGGCTTTCACCTTACTGCTCTTTGTATTCATAAGGCAGGATGCTCAAAGGACGGAATTGGTTTAATGTTTCATCAGCCTCTGCTCTCGTTTTATGAGCAGAAATGTAATAATCGTTGAAATCAAATCAGAAAACGGCAACGCCAGCCAAACACCTGTCAAACCAAATATTCGTGGTAAAATAATAATAAGAGGTATCAGGAAAATAACCTGACGAGTCAGCGAAAGGAATATAGATTTCCGTGCCTTACCTGTGGATTGGAAGAAATTGGTGCTTACCATCTGATAGCCAATTATTGGAAAGAACATCATACAATAGCGAAAGCCTGTAGCCGATTGAGCAATCATTTCGCTGTCTTTTGTAAATATTTCAGCAATTTGAGAAGGGAACACCTGACAAAGAACAAAAGCGATAGTCATAACAAGCATCGCCCACTTCACAGTCAGCTTCCACGTCTGCCACATCCTGTCATACTGCTTTGAACCGAAGTTATAGCTCACTATAGGCTGCATTCCCTGCATCAGACCGAAGCAAATCATCACGAAAACGAAGGCTAAGCGATTTACTATGCCGTAAGCGCCGATTGCATAGTCGCCTCCGTAGTGCAGAAACGCTGAATTAAGCAGGATAACTACAACACATGCCGCAACGTTCATAAGAAAGGGGCTCATACCTATTGCCAATATACTCCTTATCATCTTCTTTTGGAGTCGGAAAACATCCTTTGAGAAGTATATAATCTTGTCTCGCTTTGTGAAAACGAAGATTTGGACTATTGTAGCAGCGATCTGGGCTATTGTTGTAGCGATTGCCGCACCCTCAATCCCCCATCCGCAAGGATAAATGAAGATATAAGCAAGCGGAACGTTTAATACAACGCTGCCAATCGTTATTCCCATTGCAAGCTTTGGAAAACCTATGGAACGCAATAAAGCATTCATTCCAAAGTATAAGTGAGTGAAGACATTACATAAAAGAATCCACTTCATATAGTCATAAGCGAAGGGAACAGTTCTTTCAGTGCCGCCAAAGAAACGAAGTATCGGCGTAAGAAATGGAAGAGTCAAAGCACTGAAAAGAAGACCTATTATAGTATTTAGAATAACCACATTGCCCAATACAAGCCTTGCCGATTTATAATCTCCTTCCCCCAGCTTGATTGAAAGAACGGTCGCACCGCCTGTGCCAACCAACGAGCCAAAAGCCCCAGCCAGATTCATAAAAGGAAAAGTCAGCGTGATGCCTGCAATAGCCATAGCCCCAACT
The DNA here is from genome assembly GCA_031260565.1 of Bacteroidales bacterium. GTDB lineage: Bacteria > Bacteroidota > Bacteroidia > Bacteroidales > P3 > JAISGN01. The sequence continues at coordinate 36,028 of JAISLH010000088.1, read as the reverse complement.
CCGCGACCTATCAGAGCAGAATCTACAATGTTGTAAGCCGATGAAGCAATCATCGCAACAATGGCAGGAAAGGCGTAAGTGGCTAAAAGTTTTGACGGCTTTTCTCTTCCTAATAATAACGTTTGTTCTTCATTATGTTCCATTAAACTAATATTTTGCGGCGGCAAAAGTACTAAAAAAATCAACAGATTGAAGTTTTGCCGCAACAGGTCTTTTATTCTGCAAAATTACTAAAAAATCTGTTGAAACATTTTGATTAAAAAAAAATTTATATCTTTGCGGCGTAAAAACAGATTAAAGAATTAAAAAATTATGTCATTAAAAAAATTTAATAAAATGAAAAATCAATCAGCCGATTTGAAGTTTTCGTGTAATAAAATGAAAATTTATATAAACGTAATGAAGGCTTATGACGACAATCCGCCATAATATTGCGGCAATTTGGCGTTTTGGAAGGCTATACTCCTTATATAGCCCGATGTAACGACAGATTGGAGTAGCTGGTTGAAGGTGTGTTGCAATATCTCTTACGTGCAGATATGCAACTCAACGAACTGAATGGATGACCCTAAGGGTTGTCCATTTTTTTTGCCAATTTGTTAGAATAAATCAAAAATTTGGAAAAATAAATGAAGGAAACAAAATCCTGAATGAAGGAGTTGGAAAAATGAATGAAGGAGATAGTAGTACTGAATGAAGGAGTTAGTAAAATGAATGAAAGAGTTGGTAAAATAAATGAAGGAATTGGTAAAATTAAATGAAGGAATTACTAAATCAAATCAAAGTATCAGAAAAATATCATAAAAATACAGGTAAATAAATTAAAGAATTGGAATTTTGAATTGATAATTTAATGTAACAAAATAAAGTTTTCTGTAAATAATTTCTTCATTCAATACCCTACTCTCTTAATTCAAATTCCTCTTTTTTTTGATTAAATTTTCTATTTTAGTCATTTGTTTTGCTCTTTTTTTGATTAAATTTTTTCTTTTCTTAATTAAGCGTTCTTTTTCTTTGTTTTAGGACGCTGAAAGAAAGATTTTTTATAACAAATTGAGAAGATAATGATTTATTTTGTAATTTTGCCGCACTTAATTAAAGAATAACTACAATGGTTCTTAGAAAGATTATAACAATATCCGCATTCATAGCAGTAATGTCTTCATTTGCAACAGCTCAGCATTCATTTGACACAACGTTTTTTGCATCCGAAAAGCTGATGTCTCAAAACGAAGTGATGCTTTCAATAAACAGCGTAAAAGGTCGCTCAAAGGTCAGCGTAAATGGAAAAGTTGTTATGACAATCGCAAACGAGATGATACCACATCAAACAGACGTCAAGCCCTTTCTTCACAAGGGCAACAACCAATTAAGCATTCGTTTTGACAGCCTTTTCATTGACACCGCCAATTTCGCAATCCGCTATAATATTTTGCCAAATGAGCCGCGTGTTTTGCTTAGAATGGCTCAGTATAACTTCGGTTGGGATTTCTGTAAGCAAGATTTAACGCCTTCTTTTTCAGGCTTTGACATCATAGAGCAAGACCTCAAAGCACCCATACCTTATTATGTGGTAACGGATAGCTTAAAAAACGATACCGCTTGGATGAGTCTGCATATTCAATCAAGGAAACATCATTTTCTTATCGCCAATCCGAAACTTTGGAACGCTAATGGAACTGGTCAGCCCTTTCTTTACCGACTGCAAGCCAAAGATATAGGTTACCGATACGCTGAACAGGAAATCTGTTTTGGCGTTCGGACAATCCAGCTTATTGAAAAAGAAGACTCCATTGGAAGATCCTTTTATATAAATCTTAACAACAAGCCGCTGTTTGCAAGAGGTAGCAACTATATTATGACGCAACAGACTGACACAACGATACTTCAATACGCCAAATCTTCACATCAGAACGTTATACGAGTGTGGGGCGGCAGCAGATATGCGGATGAAGATTTTCTTACTTTCTGTGACAACAACGGAATACTCGTTTGGCAGGATTTTCCCTTTGCCTGCGCCCTCTATCCTGCTGATTCAGCGTTCCAAAGTGAGGTTTTAATTGAAGCAAATCAAGCACTTGAAAGGCTGAGGCGTCATCCCAGCGTAGCGATTCTTTGCGGCAATAACGAGATTTGGGAAGGTATCAATCAGTGGGGCTGGGTTAGCGAGGTGAATGACTCAGTTGCAATGATAGAGTCTTATAACGACTTGTTTAAGCGGCTATTGCCTGATGTCGTTTCTTCAGTCTGCCCTCATATTCCTTACATCCACACCTCGCCTTCTTTCGGTTGGGGACGTGAAGAGAGCTATCGCTATGGTGATTCGCACTATTGGGGCGTCTGGTGGGCGGATAGTACTTTTGAAGCCTTCATTCGGCATACTGGTCGCTTCGTTTCCGAGTATGGATTCCAGTCTCCGCCTTCCAAATCGGCGATAGAGGCTTACGAAACTTCATTACAGCTTACCGACACCTTATTATATGGAGACAAAACGCCAAATCGCTATTCTAAAATGCAGTTTCATCCTCGCGGATTTGAGATAATAGCACGCCAGATTGAAGATTTGTACGGCGGATATGAAGATTTGAATGACTTTTTACGAAAAAGTAACAACGTTGCATCAGCGGCTTATCACATTGCAATAAACACTCACCGCCGCAAAAAGCCAATCTGTATGGGCAGTCTCTTGTGGCAGTTTAATGAACCGAACGTTGCTTTCTCTTGGTCAATGATTGACGGCAGCCAAAAGCCGAAAGCGATTTACAAAACGATAGAACGCTGCTTTCAGCCGCTCATCCTGTCGCTTGATACCTTCACTGAGCCCGACAGTTTGCTGATTTACTGCTGTAATGACTTCTATCAGGCTTATAATCTGCCGATTACCAACGTTGTTCTTTACGATAACGAAGGCGAAATGAAGTTCTACCGCACTTATCGAAACATCCACGTTGATGAATCTTCGTCTTCCTGCGTTATACGGCTCGCTTACAGTGATATATCAGGCTTTGACCGCACCACAACCTACATTCAGGTTACCGCCTCAGCCATTGAAGACGCCCAAACGCCAAATCAGCAAGCCGAAACGCCGAAACAGCATAGCCTTTCAGCATTTGGTTTCTTTTGTAAGCCGAAAGAGTACGCCAATCCAGCGTTATACGACTCCATAATGTTTGAATAACGTCTTCAATCCTTAATTCAGCAAATTTTAACCTTAATTCACTAAGTTTTTTCTTCATTTTGCCGTCCTGAATTGCTGATAAAATTACATATAACGTTCATCTGTTACATCAAAATCTCAAAAAAACGTCAGCAAATCAGCAAAAAAAATTAGCGAAATGAAGTGATATTTTTCTGTAATTTCACTTCATTTTTGCCAAATAAAGATATAATTTGACAAAATCAAGCAATAATTTCGTGAAACTTGACTTCACCAAACGCAAATCAAAGAAGCGTTGAACGCAAATCAAGTTTCCGCATCACGAAATCAAGCTTTAATTTCATGAAGTCAAGCTTTAGAATTCTAAAGTCAAGCTTCAAGATTTTAAAGTCAAGCTTCAGCAAAATGAAACTTGACTTAAAAAACGCAAAACAGCACAAAAAAAAGGTGATACTTTGTATCACCTCCATAGTCGTGCGTATAAGCAGACTATACCTTAAATTTAATACTATGAAAACGAATTACATTCGCTTATTCTTTATATATATCACGCCAGAACGGCTATTGGCAGCGTCAAAACTTATATAAAAACTTTTAACACCTGACAACGAATTATATTTTCCTTCGTTTGACTTACAAATAACTTTCATTTCATTTCTCCTTTCTTTATTTTGTTTTCTAATTGTTTTGTTTTGGTTTCACGCTGCAAAGATACAAAAAAATTTAATATCAAAGCAATTTTCCAAAAAAAAGTTTTAACTTTGCAAACTCAACTAATGAAATAGTAGAACATCATAACAGAAAATTAAAACAAAATAAAAACACATTAAAATGAGAAAACAACTGCTTCCTTTAACTCTTTTGCTGCTGTCAATCACTACTTTATCAGCCCAAAAGACCATTTTAGTTAATCCTTTCGTTGGTACTGACGCTCACGGACACACATACCCCGGCGCCGTTGCTCCTTTCGGTCAGGTGCAATTAAGCCCTGACACACGCTTATCGGGTTGGGACGGCTGCAGTGGCTATCATTGGACTGATACTGTTTGCTTTGGCTTCTCGCATACGCACCTTTCGGGGACGGGATGTGCGGATTTGTGCGATATTCTCTTTGTTCCGACCTGCTCTATTGATATTTCGGCAAATCATTCCTCTGTTTTCAGCAAGCAGAACGAAAAAGCCGAAGCCGGATACTATACAACGCTGTTAGAAAACGACTCTATAGCCGTTCAACTGACTGCTACAACTCGCTGTGGCTGGCATTCGTACGCCTATCCTCTTAATAAAGACCGCTCAATTATCATTTACTTCAATCATAAGGACTCTCTGCTGGATTGTTCCTACACTCAGATAGACGAAAAGACCATAGTAGGAATGCGAAGGAGTAAGGCGTGGAGTGAGAATCAGGTAGTATATTTTGCTTCCACCTTTTCGCAACCCATAAAGAGGATAAAGTATGACAAAAGGCTTAAAAGACTGCTTTTATCCTTTGGAAAGGTTCGCAAAAACAGCGTTCCCATAGAGGCTTGTGTCGCTTTGTCGTCTGTAAATGAGAAAGGAGCGTTGCAAAATCTTAAAAAAGAGAAAGCCAAATCATTTTCCGATGCCGCCAAAGAAGCGAAAGATTTGTGGAATGCTCAGTTGGACAAAATTAAAATAGAGGGTGGCTCGTTCCAAAACAGAGTTAAATTTTATACTGCTTTGTACCACTGCTCCATAAGCCCAAATCTGTACAGCGATGTCAGCGGTCAGTATCTTGGAATGGACGAAAAAGTTCATAAAACAGGCGGTTACGATCGCTATAACGTCTTTTCGCTTTGGGATACCTATCGAACGCTCCATCCTTTGCTTGCTATCATTGACACCAAACGCTCCAAGGATTTCGCCAACACTTTCATTGACATCTTTAAACAAACAGGCAGATTGCCGATGTGGGAGTTTGGCTCAACGGAGACTTACTGTATGATTGGCGAACACGGTTTAAGCGTCCTCTGTGATTTATATATGAAGGGGATACGGGCTAACGACAAGCTGACTCTTGAAGCCATCACCACTACTATCAACCCTGAGCAACGCCGAACGACCTTTAACAAAATGGGAATAAAGGATTATCGGTTCTTTGGCTTGGATTTGTTTGACTCTTTGGGCTTTATACCTTCGGAAAACGAACACGAGAGCGTCTCAAAGACTCTTGAATATTCCTATAACGCTTATTGCGTAGCCCAAGTTGCTCAAGCAATGGGGCGAAACGACCTTTACCAAAGTTATCTCAGCAAAGCACAGTCGTATAAGAACCTTTTCAATCCGCAGAGTGGCTTTATAGAGCCGAAGAATAACAATCGGTTTTCGCCAATGTTCAATCCAACTGAAATAAACTCTCATTACACCGAAGGTAATGCTTGGCATTATACTTTTTATGTGCCACAGGACGTCTCTACTTTAATACAACTGATGGGCGGAGAAAGGAAATTCCTTAACAAATTAAACGAATGCTTCACCACATCTTCACAAACCAGCGGCAGAACGCAGGCTGACGTTACGGGAATGATAGGTCAGTACTGCCATGGCAACGAACCTTCCCACCATACTCCATATCTGTATTGTTATGCAGGCGAAGCGTACCGTACTCAGCAAATTGTACGGCTCATAATGGACAGTCTGTATTCTTATAATCCTGATGGGCTGTGCGGAAACGATGATGCAGGACAGATGAGTGCTTGGTTCGTTATGTCGGCACTTGGTTTCTATCCCGTCAATCCTGTTTCCAATGAATATGTAATAGGCTCTCCGTTGTTTGATAAGGCTGTAATAAATCTTGAAAACGGCAAAACATTCACCATAAACGCTACTGGAGCAGAGCATAAGCAATATGTAAAGTCGCTAACTCTCAATGGCAAGCCCTACAATAAGAGTTACATAACTTATGATCAGATTATGGCAGGCGGAACTCTCACTTTTGAGATGTCAAATGAGCCAAACAAGTCCTTTGGTGCTGTTTTGAGCGACCGACCTCATTCAAAAATAACCTCAAACCTTATAGTGCCTGTTCCATATCTTTCTTATGACGGAGCATCTTCTTTTAGTGATGAGTTAAACGTTAGTATTAAGCCGCTGAATTCAAGAGACAAGGCTGTTGTTGTAGTCAAACAGAATGACGGAATCGCAACCCAGACTGATAATTATAAGGATAGCGAAGTTAAATTGCTCTTTGACAATAGTGCAGAGGTCTCTTCGGCAAGCGTAAATGAAAAAGGAGTGATGAGTAAGGTTGTTACAAGCCGCTTTGTTAAACTTCCGCAGGGGCGAAGTGTCAAAGTGCTGTCGCATTATGATAATCAATATAGTGCAGGTGGTGATTTTGCACTCATAGATGAGCAAGAGGGAAGCGATAACTGGCGTCTTGGCTCTTGGCAAGGCTATCAGGGGGAAGATCTTGTTTGCATTGTAGATTTGGGAAAGACTGTTTCCGTTAAGCGAGTTGGTGCAAGGTTTATTCAGGACGGCGGAGCGTGGATTTTTATGCCTGTTTCCGTTCGTTATTCCTTCTCAACGGATGGCGAAAACTTCACTGCCGCAGAGCAAATTGCCAATCCGATAGACGAAAAGGCTGCAGGCAAAGTCATAAACGTTTTTAACACTACTACCGAAGCCCAATGCCGTTACATCAAAGTAGAGGCTATCAACCGCAAAACAAACCCTGACTGGCATATATCAGCAGGAGAACCCTCATGGATCTTCATTGACGAAATTGAAATAGAGCAACAATAAAATCCAAACACCGTTTGAGCAAATTGTTATGGTCTTTGGCGGAAATAAAGCCAACTTAAAATAAATTAGTATCTTTGCGGGCTAAAACAAAGTGGGATTATGTATGAATATTTGGAAGGAAGGCTGGCTTGTGTTACGCCTTCGTATTTGGTGATTGACTGCAACGGAGTAGGATATAAGGTAGATATTTCGCTCTCTTCTTATTCTGTTTTCAAGACTCAGGAAAAGGCGAAGGTGCTTGTGCATTTCATCGTTCGGGAAGACGCTAATCTTTTGTTCGGTTTTGCTTCCGAAGAGGAGAGAAGCCTGTTTCGGTTGCTGATTTCAGTGTCGGGCATCGGTGCAAACACAGCTCGGATGATGCTTTCTTCACTAAGCAGTGACGAACTGATACAAGCCATTGCCAAAGAAGACCTTGCCACAATCAAAGGCATAAAAGGTATTGGTTTAAAGACTGCTCAGAGGGTCATAATTGAGTTAAAGGACTCGCTATCCAAAGTAGAAACAGGCACAAATACTCCTTTGCAAATCAATTATCAGCATAAACAGGAAGCCTTGTCGGCTTTGCAGACTTTGGGATTTAATAAACTTTTGGCGGAAAAGGCATTGGATAAGATACTTCTCAACGATTCGGCTGCTAATTGTGAGAGCCTCATCAAGCAAGCCCTGAAAGTGCTGTAATAAAATGGCTTTATGATAAATTATAATACATTTACGCTTGACAATGGTTTGCAAGTGGTGATAAATAAGGATGTTTCAACGCCTTTGGTGGCTGTTAATCTGCTCTATAAAGCAGGAGCAAAGCACGAAAACGAAGACATGACAGGCTTAGCTCATCTTTTTGAGCATTTGATGTTTGGAGGCAGTGAGCGGTTTCCTGTTTATGATGCTGTTGTTGAGAATATGTGCGGCGAATCCAATGCTTTTACCAACAACGATTTCACTAATTATTATCTTGTTGTGCCTACGCCATATCTTAGTAAAGCTTTGGAGATTGAAGCCGATAGAATGAGAAATTTGATTTTGACTCAACAGAAGTTAGATATACAAAAAAATGTTGTTATTGAAGAGTTCAAACAGCGTTATCTTAATCAACCTTACGGAGATTTATGGCAAAAGATACGAGTCTTGACTTATGAAAAACATCCTTATAAATGGCAAACGATAGGTAAAGATATATCGCACATAGAGCAGGTTACGCTGCAACAAGCCAATGATTTCTATAATCGGTTTTATGCTCCCTCAAACGCAATACTTACAATAAGCGGCAATGTTGAGCAAAACACAATCAAAGAGTTTGAAAAGCTGACTGCCTCCTCTAATTCCTTAACTTCCTTAAGCCCGTTAAAAGAACCGCAATGGCAAACGGGCAAAAGCCTTACAGCAAAAGCCGATGTGCCTGTCAGTGTTATCGTTCTTGCTTTTCAGATGTGCAACAGGACAGATAAAGATTACTATGTTTATGACTTGTTATCCGATTTGTTTTCCAGTGGAAAAAGTTCCCGTCTTTATAATGCTTTGGTGGTAAATAAGAGACTTTTCACTGAGATCAATGCTTGCATTACCGGTGATGACGATGAGGGGCTTTTTATAATTGTTGGCAAGTACCAAGACAATGTAACGATTGAACAGGGTGAAGAAGCTATTTGGGATGAATTGCATTCCTTTACTCAAAGTGATATTGACGACAAAGAGTTGCAAAAAGTCAAGAATAAGAACGAAGCAAACCATACTTTTTCCAATATGAAGGCGTTGGATAAGGCTATGAACCTTGCTTACTTTGCTCACCTTGGTGACGTAGAGTTAATAAATAGAGAAATGGATTTGTATAACGCTGTTACTGCTTCACAGATACGGGCTTTGGCAGACAGGATGTTCAACAATAGTCCTTGCAGAACACTTTATTATTTGGCACAATAGCCAAATTATCCTTTATCAAATATGTTTTTTTGGAAGGGACGGAAGAGCTCAAGTTGATTTTCGGCTTCTTCATCAAGCTTCGGCAGGTTGTCGGACAGATAGGTGCGAAGGATTTTTTTGATAGCTGTTTTTTCTCCTAACTTATTGACGGCGCAATACCTGCGTAGCTGCCTGCAATCATCGGTTGAGAGCGTGATTTGAAAATTTATGGCGTTTCTCTTGGTTATCTTACTTTTTTTATTCATCTTTGCAAACTCAATTTCGGTATATTTTGCATCGTTTTTGAGCTGCAAAAGTATAAAAATTCAACAATATGGACTACGATCAAATAAAAAACAACACAAATTCATTCTTCCTCATTGCAGGACCTTGCGTCATTGAAGACGAACAAATGCCTTATGATATTGCTTCAAAGCTTGTCGGCATTACAGCAAGACTCGGCATAGACTTTATTTTCAAAGCATCTTACCGAAAAGCAAATCGCTCTCGTTTAGATTCATTTACGGGCATTGGAGATGACGAAAAGGGGCTTGCTATCCTCAAAGATATTGGTAAGATGTTCAATGTCCCCGTCCTAACCGATATTCATAGTGATGTTGAGGCACAAAAGGCGGCACAATATGTTGATGTGTTGCAAATACCTGCCTTTCTCTGTCGCCAAACCGACCTTTTGGTTGCCGCCGCTAAGACAGGAAAAATCATAAACATTAAAAAAGGACAATTTCTTTCTGCTTCCTCAATGCGTTATGCTGTTGAGAAGGTGCGGCAAAGCGGTAACGACAAAATAATGCTTACTGACAGAGGGACTATGTTTGGTTATCAAGACCTCATTGTTGATTTCCGCTCCATACCTGTTATGCAGAACAACGGCGTACCTGTCATTATGGACATAACTCATAGCCTCCAGCAGCCAAACCAGCAAGAAGGCGTTACGGGAGGGCAACCCAAGATGATAGAAACCATTGCTAAGGCAGCCATTGCTGTTGGTGCTGACGGCATATTTATGGAAACTCATCCTAATCCTTCACAAGCCAAATCCGATGGGGCTAATATGTTGCCTTTAGATGATGTTGAGGCTTTACTAACCAAACTTTTGAAGATAAAATCTGCTATTTAGAAGCCATACAATATTCATAAGGCAAACTTTTACTTCAAAATAAAATATTGATATACAGACTTGCAGGGATAATAGAATATATTATCCCTTTTTTTATGCTCTTTGGTCGAAATAAAACGCCGTAATAATTTTCTAAAGCGGCGTTTCGTGACGCTGAAACGCCGCTTTAGAAAATTATTACGGCGTTTGGTGAAAATAAGGTGAAGTGTGGCTAAAATTATTCTTAAAACGGCTGGGGCTAATGAGTGTTCTATATAAATAAATGGGTGAATTTTGATACAAAAAGCCTGTTTTTGGACTGCGTTTATCAGATAAACAATATTTTTATAGGCATTTTACTTGCGTAATTGAAATAAAAATAATACTTTTGCAGGCTCAAAATAGAGTGATTTTTAACTTAATACAAACAGATTAGTTTATGAAACCAACACATATTGAACACATTGGAATAGCCGTTGAGAATCTTGACGAGGCTATTAAGTATTGGGAAAATGTAATGGGATTAGAGTGTTACAACGTTGAAGAAGTAGCAGATCAGAAGGTGAAAACAGCCTTTTTTAAGATAGGAGACGTGAAAATAGAGTTGCTTGAAGCTACTTCGCCTGAAAGTACGATTGCCTCTTTTGTAGAGAAAAGAGGGGCAGGCGTTCATCATATTGCTTTTGCTGTTGAAAATACCGATGAGGCTTTGGCTGATGCTGAGGCTAAAGGGGTGCGTTTGATTGATAAGCAGGCAAGAAAGGGTGCAGAAAACCTCAATATAGGTTTTTTACATCCAAAATCTACACTTGGTGTTTTGACTGAATTTTGTTGTAAGTAAAATATAAAAAAAATAAAACAATGACTTTTGAAGATAAAATAAAGCAACTCCTTGATAAGAGAATAGAAGCAAGGTCTGGTGGAGGACAAAAGCGTATAGACTCTCAACACGCAAAGGGTAAAATGACCGCTCGCGAGAGAATAATAACACTTCTTGACGAAGGTTCTTTTGAAGAGTTTGATATGTTTGTAACGCATCGTTGCACAGACTTTGGAATGCAGGAAAAAACATTCCCTTCGGACGGAGTAGTAACTGGTTATGGTACTATTGATGGACGTTTGGTGTATGTCTTTTCGCAGGACTTCACAGTTTTCGGAGGGTCTCTTTCCGAAACGTTTGCTCAGAAGATTTGCAAGGTAATGGATCAAGCAATGAAGGTAGGAGCACCGCTTATTGGTATCAATGATTCGGGTGGAGCTCGTATTCAAGAAGGAGTTAATTCTTTAGCAGGGTACGCAGAGATTTTCCAACGTAACATTATGGCTTCAGGAGTTATTCCTCAGATTTCTGCAATCTTTGGTCCTTGCGCTGGAGGTGCGGTTTATTCTCCTGCTTTGACGGACTTTATTATGATGTCAAAGGAGAATAGTTATATGTTTGTAACAGGTCCAAAGGTTGTTAAAACTGTTACCAATGAAGATGTAACAGATGATAAACTTGGTGGGGCAATGGTTCATGCTTCAAAGTCCGGAGTAACCCATTTCGTTGTTGATAGCGAAGAGGAAGGCTTGATGTTAATCAGAAAATTGATGACTTATCTTCCTTCTAATAATTTGGAAGACGCTCCTTTAGCTCCTTGCAATGATCCTATTAACAGGTTAGAAGATTCATTAAATTCAATAATACCCGAAAGTCCAAACAAACCTTATGATGTGAAAGATGTCATTCATTCAATAGTTGATGAAGGAGAGTTCTTGGAAGTTCATCGTCATTTTGCAGCTAATTTAGTTGTAGGCTTTGCTCGTTTTAATGGTGCATCAGTAGGTATTGTTGCTAATCAACCTAATTATATGGCAGGTGTGTTGGATATAAATGCGTCAAGAAAGGGAGCGAGATTTGTTCGTTTCTGCGATGCTTTCAACATTCCACTTGTTACGTTGGTTGATGTACCAGGCTTTTTGCCCGGAACAGCACAGGAATACAATGGAATTATTGTTCATGGTGCTAAGTTCTTATTTGCTTATGGTGAGGCAACCGTTCCTAAGGTTACCATTACATTACGCAAATCTTATGGCGGAGCTCACGACGTTATGAGTTGTAAGCAGCTTCGTGGTGATATTAACTACGCTTGGCCTAATGCAGAAATTGCTGTTATGGGTGCAAGTGGGGCGGTAGCAATTCTATACGGTTCTGAACTGAAAAACATAGAGGGTGCGGAAGAACAAGCTGCTTTCTTAAAGGAAAAAGAACAAGAATACACAGATAAGTTTGCTAATCCTTACAACGCAGCTAAGTTTGGTTATATTGATGATGTTATTGAACCGCGTAACACTCGTTTTAGAGTAATTCGTGCTTTACAGGCTTTGGCTACAAAGAAAGATCAAAATCCTATGAAGAAGCATTCTAACATCCCTCTATAACGCAGCACAAGATGAAAAGAAAGATACGCAAATTCACTTTTCTGTTGCTTTGCTTTGTTATTAGTTTTGGGCTAAATGCACAGAATGGGGAGATAAACAAAGTACAACCACAAGCAGAAGCAGCGAGTTATGACCCTTTAATTCCTCAGATGTTTGCCGTTGATTCAAAAACGCAAACAGTAGCGGTAATAAACAAGAATGAGAACACCATTGAAATTCTTTCTCCCAAAGGTAACACTTATGAAAAGAAGAAAGTATTGTTGGTAGATAAAACTGAACGTCGTCATGATGTACAGGCTATTTATACACCTCAATCTGTAGCCATTTATGAAAATCACGTTGTTTATTTAGCTTCCAATCGTGACAGTTCTTTTGTTAGAGTTTTAAGTTTGGAAGGGGAGCAAATAGATGATTTTCACTTCAATGGCGCTGCTTCGGCTTTCAGTTACGACATTGTGACTAAAATGCTCTATATTGCGGGAGATAACACAACAGGATACAATGTCTTTGCAATTGATGTGAAAAATGGATTTGAAAATATAAACATTTCTGATGCTCCTCTGTTTAATTACACAAAACCAAGAAAGGCAGATGAGATAAAGAAGCATGATCCATGGGGAGTGGGACTGACGGCAATTGCTGTCAGCACCGTCTTTCTTGCATTGTTGGTGATTGTATTGATAATGAAAGGCGAAACAGATATTATCAAAAGGTCTCAGAATCTAAAATCCAAAGGAGAAAGTGTGCAAAAGAAAGTTTCACACACTAACAAAGTTTCTGATTTTAGTGGAGAAGAATTTGCGGCAATAGCAGCAGCAGTTTATATGTATAATGAAGACCTTCACGACGAGGAGAATGTCGTTTTGACAATAAATAAGGTTGCAAAGGCTTATTCTTCTTGGAGTTCAAAGATGCACAATATAAATGTTTATAAGCGATAGTAAAAATAAAAAGTGATGAAAAGTTATAAATTAAAGATTAACGGCACAAATTATGCCGTTAATATAAATAATATTGATGGGCAAATTATTGACTTGGAGCTAAACGGCACGCCTTATAAGGTTGAAATTGATAAAGATATAAAACAATCCAAGACTCCTAAGTTATTGCGATCGGTAGCTGTTCCTTCTACAGATATAGCTCCTCAGGTTGCAAAAACGGCTGTCAATGTTAGCGGAAGTGGAACATCTGTTAAATCCCCTCTTCCTGGCACAATACTTGATGTTTATGTTAATGTGGGCGACAATGTAAGTATTGGACAAAAGTTGTTTATGCTTGAAGCTATGAAGATGGAAAATCAAATTGACTCTGATGTTAGCGGAACAGTGAAAGCAATAAAAATAAGTAAGGGTGCGTCTGTAATGGAGGGTGATGTTCTTTTAATAATAGGAGATTAAATGATGGACTACACAATGAGCTTCCTCGATTTTATACAAAATCAATTAGTCCAATTTTTTGAATATACTTCTTTCGCCAACTTTACAGTAGGACACCTTGTAATGATACTTGTAGGGTGCGGTTTTATAACTCTTGCAATAGTGAAGGAATATGAGCCACTTTTGCTTATTCCAATAGGATTTGGTATCATTATCGGTAATATTCCTTTTTATCCCGGTTTGAAAATTGGCGTTTATGAGCAAGGTTCTGTGTTGAATATCCTTTATAGTGGAGTTCAACAAGGCTGGTATCCCCCTCTTATATTCTTGGGCATAGGTGCAATGACAGACTTCACAGCTCTTCTCTCCAATCCAAAATTGATGTTAATTGGGGCAGCAGCACAGCTTGGAATTTTTGCAGCTTATAGTTGTGCTTTATTGCTTGGCTTCTCGCCAGCAGAAGCAGCTTCAATAGGTATAATAGGTGGTGCTGACGGACCAACGGCTATATTTACATCATCACAGTTGGCTCCTGACCTAATGGGTGCTGTTGCAGTCTCGGCATATTCATATATGGCACTTGTTCCAGTTATTCAACCACCAGTAATGAGACTTTTGACGACTAAAAAGGAGCGTTTGATAAGAATGAGACCTCCTCGCCAGGTTTCAAAAACAGAGAAATGTCTCTTCCCTATCATAGGACTTGTATTAACATGTACTATTGTTCCTTCGGGTATCCCTTTACTTGGGATGTTGTTTTTTGGCAACTTATTGAAAGAGTCAGGTGTTACTAAAAGATTGGCAACAACGGCAGCAGGACCTATGATAGATATTGTAACAATACTTATTGGTTTAACTGTTGGTTGTTCTACTCAAGCTACGACATTCTTAACAGGTAAATCTATGGGTATATTTGCACTTGGAGCAGGTTCGTTTTTTATAGCTACAGCAGGTGGAGTATGCTTTGTTAAGTTTATGAATTTATTTCTGAAAGAGGGGAATAAAATAAATCCTCTAATAGGTAACGCTGGAGTATCGGCTGTTCCTGATTCTGCACGTGTTTCACAGATAGTAGGTCTTGAATACGATAAGACAAACCACTTGTTGATGCATGCGATGGGGCCAAACGTCGCAGGTGTTATTGGCTCTGCCGTTGCAGCAGGTATCCTCCTTGCATTTTTGAAATAAATTAACTTGTCATAATATGAAAATCTGGACAAAAAAACAGGAGATAAAAACATCTGAACTTTCCGAACCTATCAATGGTTCATCAAGTCAGTCTAGCGAAGTTTATGCCGTAATTGCAATGGCATTATACGAAGCTACTCAACAAGAATGCCATAATGATAAGATAGACGTTATGCCTACTCAAAGGAAAGCAAGCCGCAAATCAATTTGGAATTCCAACAATAATTCAAAGGGACTACTCTCAGGTGAAGTTTGTGCCGCAATTGCAATGGCACTATATGACGCAAATGAAGATGAATATCACGATGATGAAAGAGCTATTTTGACTATTCAAAGAAGAACAAATTATTCACTCTGGAATTCTAAAATTAACACATTAAGATAATTACCTTTAAAAATTGAAAAATGAAAACTTTCAAATACACAATTAACGGCAACGTTTATGAAGGTGCAGTCAATAGCATCGGAGACATCTCAGCGGAGGTGGAAGTGAATGGCACACCTTACAAAGTGCAAATAGGAGAGCCTGAGACAAAGGCTGCACCATTGCAAAATTCCGCTCAGACACCTGAGGTGGCGGTTTCTAAACCTTCGCAACCTGCTTCGGCGAGTGCGATGAAGTCCCCATTGCCCGGCGTCATTCTTGACATCACCTGCAAAGTGGGTGACGTTGTGAAAAAAGGGCAAAAAGTATTGATATTGGAAGCCATGAAAATGGAAAACGCCATCAATGCTGACCGTGACGGAGAGATTCTGGAAATAATAGTTAATAAAGGAGAGTCGGTATTGGAAGGTGCTGACCTTGTTGTAATCGGATAAAGTATAGTTATTATGAGTACAATGACTTTTTGGTGGATTGCTTTTATTGCAATTTTCATCATTGCTTACACTATAGATTTATACGTTACTGACCACCGCAAAGGAGGTATTTCGGTAAAAACTTCGCTACGTTGGACAGGCGTATGGATTAGTATCGCGTTGCTATTCGGATTAGCAATATTCTTCTTCTTCCCTCAAAATCCTGGTCCTGATACGACAGTAAATACTTCAACCGAAATGGGGATGAAGTTTATTGCAGGTTATTTGACCGAATACTCACTTTCGGTAGACAATCTGTTTGTCTTTATAATGATTTTCTCAATGATGGCAACCAGTTCTGACAACCAGCCAAAATTGCTGAAAATGGGTATTATGATTTCCATTGTGCTACGAATTTTATTTATTCTTGTAGGAATGTCGCTCGTGCAGCGATTTGACTGGATTATTTATATTTTCGGTGCTATACTCGTTTGGACTGCATATAAGATGTTATTTTCCAAAGAAGAGGATAACGTTGATCCCAAAGCCAACATTTTATACAAAGCCGCTTCAAAGATGTTCCCTATTGACCCAGATACACATTCGTCAAAGTTTTTCACCAAAATAGGAGGCAAAACTCATATCACAATGATTTTCCTTTGCTTGTTGGTAATCGGCTCAACAGACATTCTGTTTGCAGTTGATTCCATTCCTGCAATTATTGGCGTTATAGAAGAGGGCGAAAGTGGTGTTTTGAGTTTGGGTGAGGAAAACTTTTTGGCTATTAGCAGTAATGTATTTGCCGTAATGGGTTTGGTCTCGCTGTTTTTTGCACTGAAAGGCATAATGGGAATGTTCCGCTTCCTCAAACATGGCGTTTGCTTCATCTTATTCTTCATTGGAGTGAAAATGCTTTTAGGTTGGGTTGAGCCTGTTGCACACTTTTTCCACGAAAATTCTTGGGTGTCATTAGCAGTAATTGTATTTACATTGCTGTTCTCAATCATCATGTCTAAGGTGATTTCCGAAGAAGTTAAAGAAGAGCGGGAATTGAAAGAAAAATTAGAAGAATCAAAAGATAATAATAATTAAAAAGTATGAAGTTTGCAGATTTAATGCCCGCTATAGCATTTATGACGTGGCAAAACTTGGTGATGATAGCCGTAGGGCTAATCTTGATAATTTTGGCAATAAAGAAGCAGTATGAACCAACGCTACTTTTGCCAATGGGATTTGGAGCTATCCTTGTCAATATCCCTTTTACAGCGGCTCTTACACAAGGTGCAGGTACAGCAAACGAAGTTATTGGAGCACTTGATGTGTTTTTTAAAGCCGGAATTGTAACGGAAGTCTTTCCGCTACTAATTTTTGTTGCCATTGGTGCAATGATTGATTTCTCTCCTTTATTTCAACGACCAAGTTTGTTGATGTTTGGAGCAGCGGCACAGTTTGGTATTTTCTTTACAATGGTACTGGCTTGTGCAGTTGGTTTTAATTTGAGCGAAGCTGCATCTATTGGTATAATAGGAGCTGCCGATGGTCCTACTTCAATTATTGTGTCTGCTCAGTTAGCACCGCAGTTGCTTGGACCTATTTCGGTCTGTGCCTACTCTTATATGGCTTTAGTGCCAATTATTCAACCTCCTGTTATTCGTCTTTTGACATCCAAAAAGGAACGACAGATGCACATGAAAGTGGAAGCAAACAAGAAAGTTTCTCGTGCAACTCTTATTATTTTCCCAATAGCCATTACGATTTTGGCAGGACTCATTGCTCCTTCTTCATTGGCTTTGTTGGGATTTTTGATGTTTGGTAACCTTATTCGTGAGTGCGGTGTGCTTAACAGTTTATCAAAGACAGCTCAAAACGAATTGGCTAACCTTGTTACTATTCTACTTGGTATTACCATTGCCAGCACTATGACAGGTGAAAGATTTGTACGTGTGGATACGCTCATAATTATGGGACTTGGTATTTTTGCATTCGTATTTGATACGGCAGGCGGTGTTCTTTTTGCCAAACTAATGAACATGTTTTTACCGGCTTCAAAGAAAATTAACCCAATGATTGGTGCGTGCGGAATATCGGCTTTCCCAATGTCGGCACGCGTAGTTCACGGAATGGGACTCAAGGAAGACCCTACCAATTATCTTCTTATGCCTGCTGTCAGTGCCAATGTGGCAGGACAGATTGGGTCAGTAATAGTAGGTGGTCTTATTTTGATGTTAGTTCCATTATTTATTTAAAAATTAAAATTAAAACATTATGAGTATAGATTTTTATAAAGCATTGGAGATTTCAGGTATCGGTCTTGCCTGCCTGTTTATTTTTATGGCAATCTTTTTTCTTTTTATTGTTGGAATAGATAAAATGTTCCCATTCAAAAAAGAAGCAGATGACAAATAGGTAGTTGGTAATGCCCAACTGAGCACACTTTTAGAGTCTTATCAAAGACAATTACATTTTGACAAGGCAGTCTTTCATCATTATGAGAGACTGCCTTTTTTGCTATATTTCTTTTTCACATTTTTCGCAGGTATTTTCTACAGAAAATAAAACGCCGTTTTAATTTTCTAAAGCGGCGTTTCGTGACGCTGAAGTGGCGTTTTAGGAAATTTAAACGCCACTTCATTTTTCTATCTCTTGATTCTAATTTTCTATCTCTTGACTTTAGGAAATTATTCCTTGATAAAGTGTAATTGTTTAGGCGGTTTTTGGCAGTAATTTTGTACATCATTTTGGTAATTTAGGAACAAAAGAAAAAGATAGACCAATACTCTACCTTTCTGTTTTATTTGTTATAAGTTTTCATTGATAATCAAATTGTTGTATAGATAATACCCCATTTGATATACTACCAACTACCATTTTAATTTATTCAAATATCTATCTTCTTTAATAATATCTCTTGAAGGTTCTTTTAAATGAATATACACTTTGACTTTGCCACTTCTGACGATATATTTGTCACCATCTTCTTCATCTTTATAAAGTTTGAATTTTTTATTGTGAAAAACATTGTAGTAATCGTTTTCTGCAAATATCAACAATGTATCAGGCAAATAAGTTAATTTTATTTCTTTAGACTGGGAAGTATCTATATCATCTAAATAAATTCTGTTTATTCTATTGCTTTTAGAAATAATTATACTATCACGAGAGGATAAATGTAATATGTTTTCAACCTTTGCTATCGTATCATTATCATTAAGAAAATAGATATTTGGCATAAATGGCTTAAATAGACTATGATTATATGGCTCTATGTATTTAACAAAAACAGAGTCTTTTTTATTTTCGCTTGAACATTGATAACTTAATTTATAAATACTATCACAAGAAAATAGTATAGTATCTTGTTTTATATTATATATACCACTAACAGATATAATATGCACTAAATATAATTCTGGAGGATTTGAAACTAAATTACCATACTGAAACATAGAGTATGTAAATTTATTTTTACCATATAAATAAATAGTATCTTTTTGATAAATATTATCATCTTGCGAAAACATTTCATTTGATAAAGAAGTCATTATTACAAATAACACAATTATTTTTTTCATATCATACCGATTATTTTAGGTTCAAGATACTTTAAGAGCAAAAAAGTACCCAATTAACGGTTGCAAACTTACAAATTTTTCTAATATATAACCCATCATTTATGATAATTTAATAGGATTGCCTTTTATTAACTTCAATAAATGCTTGTTGGCGTAATGGACAAAATCATTATATCCAATTGCAATCCTAACGGAATATTGACACAAAAGGAAGAATTAATTCGTTTGTTTAAAAATAACAAGTTGGATGCTGTTTGAACACTACTTAAAGGGAAGCGTTCTTGCAAAGGTAATATGAATGGTATTTCGTACTCTAAGGTACTTTTTGGTGTGTATTATTTAGAAAACAGACAAGTAAAAGGTGAATTTAAAACGTATGATAGAGATTAATGTAATTATAACTGAATAATTTGTTGTAAATTTGCACCCTGATTTAATACACAAATAATATGGCTCTATTAGAAATAAAAGACTTATGTGCCTCAATAAAAGGCAAGCAGATACTGACAGGAGTTAATCTCAAAATAAACAAAGGCGAAGTCCATGCTATAATGGGACCTAACGGAAACGGCAAAAGCACACTGGCTTCTATCATTGCCGGCAAGGATATTTTTGAAGTAACAAAGGGAGAAATCATTTACCAGGGGCAGAACCTCTTTGACCTGTCGGTAGAGGCACGAGCAGCAGAAGGAATATTTCTTGGCTTTCAATATCCTGTTGAGATACCGGGCGTAAGTATCAAAAACTTTATGATGACTGCGATAAACGAACAGCGGAAATATAAGGGACTTGACCCCATTAACGCTATTGAGTTTATGAAGTTAATGCAACAGCGGCAGAAGGTTGTAGAAATGACGTCCGACCTTGCTAATCGCTCCGTCAATGAGGGTTTCTCTGGCGGAGAGAAGAAGAAAAACGAGATATTTCAAATGGCAATGCTCAATCCAACGCTTTCTATCTTGGACGAAACAGACTCAGGTTTGGACATAGACGCATTACGTATTGTTGCCAACGGCGTAAATGCTCTGCGGTCAAAGGACAATGCTATCGTAGTTATTACACATTACCAGCGACTTTTGGATTATATCGTTCCCGATGTGGTACATGTGCTTTACGAGGGGAAAATAGTCAAAAGCGGTACTAAGGAACTTGCTCTGGAATTGGAAGAAAAGGGCTACGAGTGGATAGGAAAAGAGTTAAAAAACACATAACCTGTAACGCTATATGAGCAAAGTTGATATAGATTTTAATTGTAGCATTCCGAATTTGCACACCATAAGGATTATGCAACACAATGGTGTATTGATTGAGCAACAAATAGACCAGACGTTGCTCAAAGGCAGTGTGATTGACTTAAAAACTGTTGGAGAGAAGGAAATTCACATTCGGATTCCAAACAACGTCAGCCTCAATTTACCTCTTCAGATGCTGAATGTTTTGGAGCAGGGTCAGAATTTGCAAACCAAAGCCGTAATTGAGATTGGTCATAACAGCAAGGTGCAACTCATCCATTGTGATGATTCCTTTGGCACTCAGGCGACAAGCTCTCTCAACAGGATTGATGTTTATCTCAGTGAGAATGCTTCCTTTGACTACTACAAAATGGAAAATATCAACAACGAGTCTTCCCTCTCAACTGAGGTTAATTTTCATCTGTCTCAGGGGGCTAACCTTACCACTTATGGATTTAGCCTCAACGGTAAGAAAATATGCAATACGCTCAACATTTTCCTCAATGAACCTTATGCTCAGGCAAATCTCAATGGATTGTATCTAATGGACAAGCAGCAGGAGATAGAAACGATTGTAAATGTAAATCATAAGGCTGAAATGTGTCATTCTTCACAGCTCTTTAAGGGCATTTTAGACGATACGGCTCACGCTACTTTTCTGGGGCATGTCAATGTGGGTTATGGGGCGAAAGGTACGGAGGCAATGCAGATAAATAAGAATATACTGCTTACCGACAAGGCTAAGGTGAATACCCGTCCGTTCTTGGAGATATACAATGATGATGTAAAATGTTCGCATGGATCTACGATTGGTCAATTAGACGATGAGGCGTTGTTTTATCTACGTTCAAGGGGTATAAGTATGCTTTCGGCGAAGATGCTTTTGATGTATGCGTTTTGCCAAGAGGTTCTGACAACAAGCAATATAGAGCCGTTGAAGGAAAGTTTGGAACAGATAATTAAAATGCGACTTGCGGGGGAGCTTTCTGCCTGTGAGAATTGTGCCTTTCAGTGCTCGGCGGCTCACAAACCGATATAAAACATACTCAATACGCTTTTTCAGTTATAGCATTTAAGTCAGGTGCTATAATATTTAAGTTAGGTGCTATAGCATTTAAGTCAGATGCTATAGCATTTAAGTTAGAAGCTATAGCTTTCAAGTCAGAAGCTATAGCTTTCAAGTTAGAAGCTATAGCTTTCAAGTCAGAAGCTATAGCTTTCAAGTCAGAAGCTATAGCTTTTAAGTCAGAAGCTATAGCTTTTAAGTCAGAAGCTATAGCTTTCAAGTCAGAAGCTATAGCTTTTAAGTCAGGTGCTATAGCATTTAGGTTAGATGCTATAGCATTTAAGTTGTCAAAATAAAAAATTATTTTTCAAATGATAAAATTCAATAGAAAAAACATACCTTTGCAGGTGTAAAAAATAACATTTAATTTGTAATATGATAGCTTTATTTAGCACAAATGTAAAGACGGAAGATATTGAGTACATTCAACTTCTGATAAATCAAATTGAGAGTCATCACTTTAAAATTCGGTTCTATGAACCATTTTATCTGCAGATAAAAGACCACATTCGCACCCATAGCCATAACATTTTTAACAATGCAAAAGACCTTCGCCCTCACGATTATCTTTTTTCGCTTGGAGGAGATGGCACTTTGCTTTCGGCAGCTGCTCTTTTACTTGAGGGAAAACACAAAACGGATGTGCCGATACTTGGTATCAAC
Source organism: Bacteroidales bacterium (assembly GCA_031260565.1). Taxonomy (GTDB): domain Bacteria; phylum Bacteroidota; class Bacteroidia; order Bacteroidales; family P3; genus JAISGN01. Next base: position 13,771 of record JAISLH010000088.1, on the reverse strand, counting down.
TTTGGCAGGTTAGGTTTCCTTACGTCTGTTGGCAAAAATGAGTTAGATAATTTACTTTCTGATATAGAAAATCAACGCTACAATCTGGAGTTTCACAGTCTTCTGCGTTGGAAAGATAATTTTGCATTAAATGAAGTATGTTTGCGGTCAAGCAAGGCTGGAAAGATGTTGGATGTAGATGTTTTTGTTGATGACAAATTCCTTACCACCTACACTTCAGATGGAATTATAGTGGCAACACCTACTGGCTCTACGGCTTACTCTCTGTCTTGTGGAGGACCTATAATTTCTCCTAAGGTGAAATGTTTTTGTATCACGCCAATAGCACCACACAATCTAACCTTTCGTCCGCTGGTCGTAACCGATACTCAACAGATACGGTTAGAAGTAAAAAGCATACGGTGTGATGTTTCGCTTCATTTAGACTCACGTTCATTTGTGCTGAACAAGAAAGAAACTGTATCATTGCAGAAAGCAGACTTTGACATCAAGCTAATGCGGCTACAGAATCACACATTTTTCACAGCAATCGGTAATAAACTTATGTGGGGTACGAACCTGCTGACGTAAAACTAATAAATTATCACAATGAAATTTCCACATACCTACGTCATTATTTCATTCCTGCTGCTGCTTGCAGTAATCAGCACATGGATTGTTCCTTCTGCCACGCCAATTTCTTGGGAAGTTTTCACAAGTTTTTCAGTTGGCTTCGCAAAGACAGCAAACATCATCGTCTTTCTTCTAATCATCGGCGGTGCTTTTTGGATTTATAACTCCAGCAAAGCGTTAGACTGGGGCATAATAAGGTTTCTTAACAACGCTTCAAAGCTTGAACGATGGCGACTCTTCAAATGGCTCGGCTCAGATAACGTAATAATGGTCTGTATCATCGTTTTGTTCTCATCTTTTGGGGCTTTGTTTGGAATGAGTGAAGAAACCATCGCCTTCGTGCCGCTAATGGTTGCACTCTCTCTTGCAATGGGCTACGACAAACTTACAGGTATTTCGCTATGTTTTCTTTCTGCTGGATTAGGTTTTGCAGGCTGCATTCTAAATCCTTTTACGCTTGGCATAGCTCAAAGTATTGTCGGGCTGAAGCTCTTTTCCGGATTGGAATATCGGCTATTTATCTGGCTATTATTTACAATCATCGGCACAGTTTTTATACTTAGACACGCAAAACGAATAAAGAACAAAAAGACCAAATCAATCATCAAATCAAACGAAGATTCTGACTCATCACTTGACTCATTAAACTCTATTGAACCCTCAAATCAGATTTCCAAAAAAGGTTGTTGGCTATCCTATCTCCTTATTTCAACGGCTTTAATCCTCTTTTCAGTCTTTCTTTCCCTTAATTCAATCGGCTGGACGCCCATTATATTGAGTTTAGTCTTCATTTCAATCGGCTATCTCCTGATAAAAAAAGGACAGGAGCAATATATGATGTTTTTGTTTGGCTTTACGATAGCCTGTCTCATTGTTGGAGTGATACAATACGAATGGTCATTGCAACAGATAGCTGCTTTGTTTCTCGCCTTTGCCATAATGAGCGGAGTATGTCTTGGTTACGGCGGCTCAAAGATTGCAACCGAGTTTCTGGCTGGAGCAAAGGATATGCTAAGTGCCGCATTGGTTGTGGGGCTTGCCTCAGGTATCATAGTGGTGCTTGAAGATGGAGGGGTGATACGCCAGTTGCTTGCATCGCTTCAAGGGTCTGCCGGACAGACTTCTCAACTTGGAGCATTAGGTCTTATGTATAGCGTTCAGACTCTTTTCAATGCGTTGATAACTTCGGGGTCTGCCAAAGCAGCTCTTCTAATGCCTATCTTCGGTCAAATATCTGACTTGGTAGGTCTTCCATTACAGGCAACGGTTACTGCCTTCCATATCGGCGATGGCTTTACCAATCTGCTAACTCCCACATCTGGCGTACTTATTGCCGTACTTGGCGTGGCGAAAGTAGAATTTGCGGTTTGGGTTCGCTTCATTTGGAAGTTTATCTTGCTGATGTGTATCATTGGTTTTTTGGTTCTTCTGCCCACAATCTACTTTCAGCTTCCCGGTTTTTGACAATAAAAACAACGGGTGAATAATTGGTCAAAATGAATGACGTCAAAGAAAAAATTCTTTCACGCCAAAAAAAAATTTCTTTCACGTCAATTAATTTTTTTTTTGACGTCAATTAATTTCGTGTGTTTTTCACCTATGGCAACAAATGAAACAATGGGTTGATTATTATGAAGTTATAGCAAAATTAAACGCCGCTCTGATTTTGTCAAAACGGCGTTGCAATATGTTATAAGAAAGTTTCGACTAAGGCTCAAAAAGAGATATTTGACCATCTTCTTCCTGTGGCAAGTCGTTTTCAGGCTCTGTGTCTATGAAATCCTGTTGTGGCACGTCATCTTGGCAAGGTAGCGGCGGCAATGGCTCAATGGACTTTATCGCATTGAGAGATAAGCGTTTCCCTTTGGCTTTATACTTCATCACCTCAACGAAATCGGACAGCGAAACCTCAATATCTTCCAACGGATTTTTCATTGACTTGTTGTCAAACTTTATTTTGACTAACGGTTTGAAGGCGGTAGAAAGTTCAATGAGTGATGCGTTTGGCTGTTCCTCCAAGAAGTTAATCCGTTTGTCTGTTTGATCTATAATAAAACGCTTAACGAAATATCTATTACTTTCATTGTCAAGATATATAACGCTGACTGGCTTCTGCGGAACAAACTTCTCTATCACCAAAACGTCATCGTCAAAGTGTGTTGTCAAGTCAAAAGGCGTCAAACGAAAGTGTCCCGACCGGTAAAGCGATAAAACCTTGTCCTTACCGCTGAAAGCACCAAGCAGAACGCCTCTTCCATCGGTGTTAAGCCTCTTTACAGAGTCGTCAAACCAGATTTTGCGAGGAGCAAGTGTTGAAACGCCATCACCTTTCTTTATAACCTTACGCAGGATGTTACGATTGACGATGTTACCCGCTGAGGCACGTCCTTTGATTAAGATGTCAGCGAAGTCAATGTCGTAATTAAGACGCTGAAGTTTTGGTTTGGCTTTGAGGAATATCGTTACAGTTTCCGCTTCTCCGTTAGGGTTGGCACTGAAATAAAGAACCCGTGAGCCGTTTGTTCCTTTTGTCAGGCTGTAATCTTTGGAGCGTATGACGCCAACGACATTAAAACGTTTTATATAACTCCTTCCGAACGCTCCATCTTGATAAACCATATTGTAAATCGTTCGCTGGTCGTTCTTTCTGAAGACGTCAATGTGTATAATGTCTGTTCCAACGAAATCCTTCTCTGCTATAGTCTTCACAACGAATGTTCCGTCTCTTCTAAAGACGATAATGTCGTCTATTGATGAACATTCACAGACGTATTGTCCTTCTTTGAGCTTGTAACCCGCAAATCCGTTCTCGTAATCGCAATAAAGCTTCTCGTTAGCCACTGCAACAGATGCCTGTTCTATATAATCAAAGCTGCGAATCTCTGTTTTGCGCTCCTTACCCTTGCCATACTTTTCACGAATCCTTGTAAAATAGGCTATGGCGTAGCGAACTATATGCTCCAAGTCGTTCCTTACCTGCTTGATGTCGTCTTCTATTGCGATGAGTGTGTCATCTGCCTTATTGCTGTTGTATTTTGAAATCCTGTCAATAGGTATCTTTCTTAGCTTATGCACGTCCTCAAAGGTAACTTCTCTAACTAAGTTGGCGGTGTAAGGTTTCAAGCCCTCAAAAATCGTCTCATCAATATCTTTATCAGTCTTACAGGGCTTTATTTGTTCGTAAATTTCGTTTTCTATGAAGATTCGTTCCAATGAAACCCAGTGCCACTTCTCCTGTAGCTCCGTTAAAGCAATCTCTAACTCCATTTGAAGCAAATCAACAGTGTTTTGAGTGGATATTTTGAGTATATCACTGACAGAAATGAAGCGAGGCTTGTCATTTTCTATCACACAGGAGTTGGGAGCGATTGAAAGCTCGCAGTCGGTGAAGGCATAAAGAGCGTCTATTGTTTGGTCTGGTGAAGTATCGCTTGGTAAGTGGATAAGGATTTCTACGTCCCTTGCGGTGTTGTCGTCAATCTTTTTTATCTTTATTTTACCGCTTTCGCTGGCTTTTACTATCGTTTTGATTAACGATTCGGTTGTTGTGCTGTATGGTATTTCTGTTATCGCTAAAGTCTTCTTATCTATCTGCTTTATCTTTGCTCTGACCCTCACTCTTGAGCCTCTGAAGCCTTCATTGTACTTTGAGACATCAACCATTCCTCCTGTTGGAAAGTCAGGGTAAATCTCAAAAGGCTTGTCTTCCAATATCGCAATGGAAGCATCAACTAACTCAATGAAGTTATGAGGAAGGGTTATGCAGGCAAGCCCTACGGCAATACCTTTTACTCCCTGTGCAAGCAGCAAAGGAAACTTTATGGGAAGAGTGTCAGGTTCTTTGTTCCTGCCGTCATAGGAAGGATGCCATGAAGTAGTTTGAGGATTGAAGACAACCTCTAATGCAAATTTGGAAAGCCTTGCCTCAATATATCTTGGAGCAGCTGCACCATCACCTGTTAATATGTTACCCCAGTTTCCCTGCATATCAATCAGCAATTCCTTTTGTCCTAATTGCACCAAAGCGTCTCCAATAGAAGCGTCTCCGTGAGGGTGATACTTCATTGTATTGCCGACTATGTTAGCTACTTTATTGTATCGTCCATCGTCAAGTTCTCGCATAGAATGGAGAATACGGCGTTGTACCGGCTTTAACCCATCGTTGATATGAGGCACTGCCCGCTCCAAAATAACATAAGAGGCATAGTCCAAAAACCAATCCTCATACATTCCTCTAAGAGTAGTTGTCTTGTGAGTTTGTTTAGTGTTTTGTTCTTCCATTTAATAAAATCTGTTTTCTAAATCTCCATCTGTGTCTGATTATCCTCAGTTTTTCTTTCGGCTTTCTTCAATATGTTTATTGCCATTGGCAAATCTAATCTTTCACTATTCAAAATTTCTTTTATGGTTACAATTTTTATTTTATCAATCTGCTGTTTAGTTAATTCATTTACATACACCCCATATTGCTTTGCCTCCTGTATCATATCTTTTGTTGGATTTTGAAGGGTTATAAAAATTCCTGCAACAGCATTGTCTCTATCTATAACTCCACGAAAATCCCTTATTTGTGCAACACCAACCTTGCCTGATTTGACGGAAAACAAAATATCTTTTAATTCATCGGAAGCAGTAAGTATTTTAGCAATGCCGTCTATGCCTTTGTCAGAACCTTTCTTCTCATTTATAAACGCTCTATTGTTTGAATAGGTCAGAATAGCCCATTTTTCAAATTCTTTTCTTGTTTTATCATCTGGCTTCTTTGCCAATGCCTCTGCACTCCTAATATCTTTTGGAATACCAGCAATACTTATTTTGTCAAGGATTTTTTTGCCATAACTCTCTTCTAATCTCTTTAAAATAAGAGAAATACTCTGATAAGTAATATCAATACCTATCCATTTGCGTTTAAGCTTTTGTGCTACGGCAACGGTAGTGCCACAACCACAATAGGCATCAAGTACTATATCTCCCTTATTGCTTGACGCTTCAACAATCCTTTCCAATAACTTTTCTGGCTTTTGAGTAGGGTAACCAAGTCGCTCGGCATCTCCAGCAGATAGATAAGGAACATCCGTCCAATTGCTCCCAATAGGTCTCCCCATATATTCATCTGCATATATTTTGTAACGTGGTCTGCCTGCACTTGTCCAATAAATAAGATGCGGGTTTGTAGCAAGACGTTCATCAAATGTCTTTTGAGACCACACCCAGCCTAAATCGGTTGTTGTTTCTATACCATCTATTATTCTAATTTCTGATTTACTTGAGCGATTTGAATTTTTTTCCAATGAGGCGTGCTGAAAGCGTCTGTTAGTTTCCGGTTCTATGTGAGGGAAACGCTTTTTCAGTTCTTTCTCGGAAAACGTTTCATATTGTCTGTTGAAAGTATGTTGCCCTTTCGTTTTAGAATAAAAGAAAATGGTATCGGTTATGGCGTCAAACCTCTTAGTTGAGAGGCTATGAACAGCATATCTTTTCCACGTAATTTCGTTTTGATATTCGCCACCTTGCGGACAGAACACGCTATCAAGCACTAATTTTAAGTAATGGCTTGCAGTGGGGTCGCAATGCAGGTAAAAACTACCTGTTGGCTTCAATACTCTATGTATTTCTACTATTCTTAAAGTCATACTAACGATATAAGCCAGCAGACTTCCTGCACCTAATACTTGATGTAAGCCATTTATAAGATTTACGGTTTGAATATTATACAAGCCATCACCTTGTGCGTTTATTATCTCTCTATATCCTGCCTCTGCTGCACTATCCCAATCCCACGTATCAACAAAAGCTATTGCTTGAGCCTTATCCTCTGAGCCTATATTGTTATAGATTTGATTATAATCCCTCTTTGAATTAAAGGGAGGGTCAATATAACAAAGGTCTATGCTCTCATCGGGAATGCTTTTGCGAAGAACTTCAAGGTTATCCCCATAAAACAGCTGGCTATCCATAATGTACGCAAGTTAAAATTCTACCTTAGGAGCATTTTCCGCACCTTTCTGAGCCTCAAAGTAAGCCTTGCGGTCAAAGCTAAAAAGATTTGCAATTATGCTCGTAGGGAAACGCCGAATGGAAGCATTAAACTCCCCTACTATTTCTGCAAACCGCTGCCTCTCAACTGCTATTCTGTTCTCCGTTCCCTCCAACTGGCTCTGCAATTCAAGGAAATTCTGATTGGCTTTCAGCTCAGGGTAACGCTCAACGACTACATTCAACTTCTGTAAGGCTGATGAAAGGTTGTCCTGTGTTGCTTGCAGCTCGTTCAAACTCTCTTGTGTAATGTTTTTAGAGCTAATCTTCACCTGCATAGCCTGATTTCGTGCCTTTATCACTTCGGTAAAAGTCTCCTGTTCGTGAGAAGCATAGCCCTTAACGGTATTTACAAGATTAGGAATGAGGTCTAATCGCCTCTGATATTGGCTTTCCACAACTGACCACTGCTTTAAGCACGCCTCATCTTTTCTTACCAAGCCGTTATACTTGCTTACCGACCACAGGACTACTAAAAGTACGATACCTACGATTGCAATAATGCTGATAGTTTTCTTTGTCATATCTTTTATATTTTAATAATTTTAGTGCAAAAGTACAAATTATTTAGTGCTTTTGAAAAATAATTTAAGGTTTTCTTTCTTTTCCTTCGGCAAATCGTGCCAACGAATGCCTTCTATTGCTCCTTCCAAAGCACAAAGCGTATTCATACAAGGATCATGTCCAAACATCTGTAGTTTCAAAAAGGCTTCCTCACTGCCAAGTTTGGTTAAATCTTCATAACTCTCTATTCCAACAGAATTAAGATTGCTTTCCAATACCTTTCCTATATTTATACGCTCAGATAATTTACTCATATTATATATGTGTTTTGTTTTGGCACAATCAAGTTATTATTTACCGATTATTTTCATCAATTCATCAACCTTCGGCGTTAAAATAATCTCGGTACGTCTGTTTTTAGCACGACTTTCTGCTGTTTTATTGTCCATAAGCGGCAGATACTCACCACGTCCCGAAGGAATAACCCTCTCAGATGACACCTTATTATTTTCCAACAATATTTTGGTAACCGAAGTTGCTCTCATAACCGACAAATCCCAATTATCCTTAATCTGATTCTTGCCTTTGAGAGGGACATTGTCCGTATGACCTTCCACCATTACGTTAATATCAGGATTGTTTGCTAAAACCTTAGATATTTCTCTTAAAGCAGCCGCTCCTTCTGAATTTATCTCCCAGCTACCTGAGGAAAACAGCAGCTTCTCTTCCATAGACACATAAACCTTGCCGTCTTTGGTTACAACGCTTAAACCCTTATCGGCAAAGCCAAGCAAGGCTGATGATATTTTTCTCTCAATAGAAGCTAATTCTTCTTCCTTTTCCGAGAGTGCTTTTTGCAATTTATCCAGCATTTCGTCCTTTTCACTGAATTTAAGTTGCAAACGGCTTAACTCCTCTTGCTTTGCGTTCAGGTCTTCTGTCTTTTGCGACAGCTCTTGACGGGCTGCAAACAACTCATCACTCATTCGCTTCATATCCGCACCCTTATTGCTCATCGCTTCTTGCAAACGCTTGTTGGCGGTGTCAATCTGCGACTTCAATTCGTTGTTATACGACTTCAAATCTTTGTTTTGCTGCTCCAAGTCTTTGTTTGAGTTTTGCATTGCGGTATAATTGGCATTTAGAGTCTCATAATCAGCGGTTAGGGTCTTGTTTTTCTTATCCTTTCCTTGATTTTCTTCTTGGCAATCACTCAATGCCTTTGATGCCTTTTTGTATCTTGACTCCATATCGGCAAATTCCTTCTTTGACACGCAGCCTGACAACAACAAAACGCTAATTGCGGCTAAAATAATGACGTTTCTTTTCATTTAAGTTTAATTTTTTTGGAATTATTTCACACGGCAAAAGTACTAAAAAAAAACTACAAGCAAACTTTTTGACAAATTCAGAGGTGCTTATGGCAAAACGGCGCTTTCTCTCTTTCTTTCAACGTACCCTTTCTTTGTTATAACTTCTCCAAACGCTGCTTTAACTTAGCCAAACATCACTTTATTTTGCTGAAGTAGCGTTTAAAATCTGTTTGATGTACATCTAATTTTTATTTGATGTACATCTAATTTATTTTTGATGTACATCTAATTTATTTTTGACGTACATCTAATTTATTTTTGATGTACATATAATTTATTTTTGATGTACATCTAATGAAAATAAAACGCCACTTCGCTAAATTAAAACGGCGTTTGACTAAATTAAAGTGGCGTTTGTCAAAAGTGAAGCAAAGAAGCATTTTATCAAAAAATTGTATGAGAAAGTAGGACAAACAGCTGTAAGGAGCAAAAGTAGATTGCCTTGAAATAATTGCAAGTGTAGTGTTGTTTGTCTGATTGTTTTCCTCCAAAAAACTATTGTTATACATAATAAAAGGAGTATAATCGCCGTTTTATTAAAAAAAAATAATACCTTTGCACTATGGTAAAATGTAAATATTGTATAGGCTTAGTTGTTCTTATAGCCTTGTTTTCTGTGTCTTGTGCCAATAAGCACAATAAGTTACTTAAAAGCACAGACCATGATAAAAAGTATGAGGCTGCTGTAGCTGCTTTTGACAAAAAAGACTACTTTCACGCTTCTCAGTTGTTTGAGAACTTGATGCTTTACTATCGCGGGCGGCAAAAAGCGGAGTCTGTAGCGTTTTATTATGCCCAATCGCTAATGGGAATGAAGGATTATTACTCGGCAGGGTATCAGTTTGAGAGTTTTTACAAGCGGTTTGCTTTTTCGGCAAATGCAGAAGAGGCTCTTTATTTGGCGGCTTATTGCAAGTACCATGAGTCTCCGGATTATTCATTAGACCAAACGATAACCAAAGAGGCGATAAGGGATTTTCAGACCTTTGTAGATAAATACCCAAAGTCTGAACGCATGCCAGAAGTCAATAAGTTTATGGATGAAATGAGGGATAAGTTGATTAAGAAAGACTATGAGACGGCTTATCTTTACTACAAGACGGGCAACTACCAGTCAGCACAGGTTATGTTGCGGTTGTTTCTTAACAATTATCCTGACTCGCAATACAGGCAAGAGGCAATGTATCACATCATATTGGCAGGTTATGAATTGGCTTCAAACAGCGTTGAGCAGAAACAGAAGGTAAGGTTTGAGGCTGTGGTTGCTGATTATCATAAATACGAGACATTGTTTAGCGAACAAGACAAAGCAAAGCAGGAAAAACTGCTTAGTATTTACAATTTATCAAGACAGAAATTAGAACAAATAAAATAATATATTAGGATATGAATCATAATAAATCAAAAATTGACACATCTATTCAAACTCACGACTTGAACAATTTTAGTGAGATGACAGGCAATCTTTATGAAACAATAGCTATGCTCTCCAAGCGTTCAGACCAAATTGCTGTTGATTTGAAAAGAGACCTTTTGAAGAAAATAGAGGAATTTACCGGAGAAGGTATGGATAGTATGGAAGAGGTAGTGGATAATCACGAAAGAGTGGAGGTGGCACGCTTCTATGAACAACTGCCTAAGCCGTGTCTTATTGCTATCAACGAATATTTGAATGAGCAGTTGGTTTATAGAAACTCTGCTCAAATAGAAGCGGAGAAGGAATAAACCTAATTCAATCTTCAAATTTACGGCAATGAAGTCAAAGAGGGTAGTTGTGGCTATTAGTGGGGGTATAGCAGCATATAAGTCTCCTTTGCTTATTCGTTTGCTGGTCAAAAGTGGGTGCGAAGTTAAAGTAGTTACCACTAAAAACGCTTTGCAGTTTGTAACCGAAACAACCCTTCGGTCGGTTTCTAAAAATCCTGTTTATAGTGAGATGTTCCATGACAATAACGCTGATGAGATAGAGCATATCAGTATAGCGGACTGGGCGGATGTCTTTGTTGTTGCCCCAGCTACTGCGAACATCATAGGTAAATATGCTAACGGTATTGCTGACGATGTACTTTCTACAACCTTACTTGCCTTCACAAAGAAGGTCTTTTTCGCTCCTGCAATGAATAGTAATATGTATCATAGCCCTGTTGTGCAGGAAAATATTAAAAAATTAGAGCAAAGAGGCGTTACAATTATTTCACCTGTCAAAGGAGAGTTAGCTTGTGGCTATGTTGGGGATGGGAAAATGGTTGAACCGCAAGATATTTTTGAAATAATTAAAACTTTTCTCTCACCAAACAATCAAATATTAGAAAGGAAAACATTCTTGGTTACTGCAGGTGCTACATACGAAAAGATAGATGCAGTAAGGTTTATAGGCAATTATTCGTCTGGTAAAATGGGTTATGCCATTGCTCAAACGCTTGCCTCTTATGGAGCGAAAGTAAAATTGATAGTAGGACATATTTCCGTTGAGTTAGACAACAATCCCAACATAGAAATTATTGAAGGCAAGACGGCAGAGCAAATGTACAATGCAGCAGTGAAATTATTCCCTTGCTGTGATGGAGCAATATTATCGGCAGCCGTTGCAGACTATACCCCCTGCGCAGTATCTGATAAGAAAATAAAGAAAGCAGACCAATCCCTTACCTTAACACTTAATCCAACAAAAGATATTTTAGCGTCTTTGGGAAAGATTAAAACCGATAAACAAAGACTTGTAGGTTTTGCTCTTGAAACGGATAACGAAATAGAAAACGCTAAAAAGAAACTCCATAACAAGAATCTTGACTTTATTGTCTTAAACTCATTAAGTGATAAAGGGGCAGGCTTTGCTACACCGACCAACAAGATAACCATAATAGACAAAGATGAAAGCCTTTTACCTTTTCCTCTTAAAACAAAAAAAGAAGTTGCCCTTGACATAGTTAATCATTTAATATCTAAATTATGAAACGATTGTTTGCTCTTATGTTGCTATTGTTTGCCTCAAATCTTTATTCACAAGAGTTTAAGGTTACGGTAAGCGTTAATTCCTCCAAGTTGCAGGGAACGGATAAAACCGTATATCAAAACCTCCAAACAGTCTTAACAGAGTTTATAAACGATAGAAAATGGACTAACTTCAACTATAAGCAGTATGAGAAAATAGAAGCAAATATCTCTATGAACCTTGATGAGGTTGTCGGAAGGGAAGACTTTACAACTGAGCTAAACATTCAACTTCGGCGTCCTGTTTATAACTCTACTTACACGACAACGTTGCTTAACACAAAGGAAACAGGCTTTAAATTCAAATACATAGAAGGTCAGCCTTTGGAATTTGACCAAAACAACTACAAAGATAACCTAACATCAACCATAGCCTTTTATTTATACTACTTCTTAGCTCTTGACGCCGAGTCTTTTTCGCCAAATGGAGGTTCACCTTATTTTCAGATTTGCCTAAATATTATCAACGCCGCTCAACGTTCTTCAGATGCATCGTGGCAACGTTCTTTTACCAATACGCAAAATCGTTATTGGATGATAGAAAATTACACCAATTCTTCATATAACCCTCTGCATCAAACGTGGTATCAATATCATCGGCTCGGTTTAGATATGATGGCAGGAGAGTCGCAGACGGAAGCTCGGAGTAATATCATTTTAGCCATTGAAAACTTGCAAAAAGTCCATAGAGAGAAGACTAATCTTGTTGCCTTGCAGCAATTTTTTGACGCTAAGGCAGACGAAATCGTCAATATCTTCAAAGGTGCTCCTGCGAACGAACAAAAAAGGGTTGCAGAGATAATGAAGCAAATCAATCCCACCAATACAAACAAATACGACCAGATTACGCAAGGACAACAATCCGCCTCTCCTACGCCGTTCGGCAAATAGCTGCCACATTTTTATAAGAAAGTTTTATTTGCAGCCTATAATACAGGAGTTTTTATAAAACAAAATAGTTTCAAATGAAAAATACAATAATTTTTACGGCTTTTTGGTTGATGACAATGCTTAATGCTTTTGCTAACATCGTCCCTGACACCATTCACAACAATGAACCTAAGTCGTGCAGTGTTTCTCTACCCAATGATAGTGTTATTAACTCGCTTGGAGAAAGTATTAACGTTCAGATTGATATGCCTCCTAACTGGGGTTATTACTTTTGGAGTTCGTCAAATGGAACGATTGTCAATATCAATTCCCAAAATAATTTTGCATTTGCGACAATAGACGCAACCACCACCTTTTATTTTACAGCCTTATTTCCAGAAGGAGACAATCTTATCTCCAATGGCGATTTTGAATTAGGCAATACAGGATTTTATACTCAATATCTGCTGCCGAATCAATCCCCAATATGTTATGGAACGTACCTTATCACCGATCATACTTCCGCTTTCTATACCTCAACTCAGGGAAATTGTCTGGGGGATGGGCTATTTATGTGTGTAGATGGAGCAATTACAGCCAACAAAATAGTGTATCAACAGCAAGTGATAGTAGAACCAAATACATATTATTTCTTTCAGATTGACGTTGCAAACATAAACAATAGCCAAAATGCGATGTATCGTCCTATTTTTAATTTTTCAATAAACTCAACGCCAGTATGTGATACTTTTGAAGTTACTACAAATTGGTGTGAATGGCAAACGTTTTATGATTTGTGGTATAGTGGGTCCGCAACACAAGCGACAATAATCATAATTGACGACAATACCTCTTCAGACGGTAACGACTTTGCCATAGATAACATTTCGCTCTTCAAGATGTGCCAAGTTACCGACTCCATTACCTTTTATGTCAATGGCAGCCCCTGCAATTACACTGCCGATTTAGGCATAGACCTCACTGTTTGTCAGGGAGATAGTGTCCGACTTTGGAATCGCACCTCCGACACAGGCACATGTCAATGGTCAATCAACGACTATGAAGGCGATACGCTGACTTTTGTCGCCAATTCTACGCAAACTATCTACCTTATTATGCTTGACAGCAATGGCTGCACCGCTTCAGCCTCCGTTGTGGTCAATGTGCAAAACCCTCCGCAAATTACATTTAGCGGCGATACAATAATCTGTGCAGGTGGCAGCACAACACTAACCGCAAGTGCCGATGTATCAAACTGCACCTTCGCTTGGAATAACGGCAGCACAGGTAACGAAATAATAGTTTCTCCGAATATCCCAACAACTTACTCTGTTACCGCAACGACCCAGCCTTTGGGTTGCAGCTCAACGGCAGAAGTGTCGGTT
>JAISLH010000085.1 GCA_031260565.1 Bacteroidales bacterium | reverse complement strand
ATGACAATCGTTTCAGTTGGGATTTTGGCGGCTGGTTGCTGCGATAAAAAATCCGACAATCCCTTGTTGCAAAATTGGGACACTCCTTTTGCAACCGCTCCTTTTGAAAAGATAAAAACAGAGCACTATCTGCCTGCTTTCAAGGAAGCTATCAAACAGCACAATGAGGAAATTGAGCAAATCATCAACCAGAAAGAAGAGCCAAATTTTGAGAACACCATTGCGGCTTTTGATTTCAGTGGTCGCTTGCTGTCTAAAATTTCCGGCGTATTCTTCAATATGACTGGGGCTAATACAAGCAAGGAGTTGCAAACGGCTCAGGATTCTATCGCTCCTCTATTGACTTCGCACAGTGACTCGGTGGCTATGAACGCTAAGCTGTTTGAGAGAGTTAAGGCTGTTAAACAGGGTAAGGAAACTCTAAACCGTGAGCAGCAAATTCTGTTAGACAAGATTTATAAGGGCTTTGTCCGTTCTGGGGCTTTGCTTTCCAATGACAAACAAGAGGAATTGAAGAAGGTTAATACACAACTTGCTCAGTTATGTGCTAAATTTGAGTCTAATCTTTTGCAGGAAACCAAGAGTTTTCAACTTGTGATAGACAACAAGGCAGATCTTGCAGGCTTACCTCAATGGTTAGTGGAGCAAGGAGCAACAGATGCAAAGCAACGTAAGCTTTCAGGCAAATGGGTTTATACTCTTGACAACCCTTCTGTCTTACCATTCTTGCAGTATTCTGACAACAGAGCTTTAAGAGAGAAGATATTTACTGCACGTATCAATCGTTGCAACAATAACAATGACTTTGACAACAAAGAGATAGTGGCAAAGATAGCAAACTTCAGAGCAAAGAAAGCAGAGCTGTTAGGCTATAAGACTTTTGCTGATTACGTCTTGGAAGAGAGAATGGCAAAGACTCCTAACGCAGTGTTTGACCTGTTAAGTAATTTAAACAAGACAGCGTTGAGTGTTGCTGAGCATAATGCAAAGACAAATTTCTTGCCTATGTTACAAAAGGACGAGAAAGGGGCTACACTTGAAGGCTGGGATATGTATTACTATGCAGAGAAGTATCGCAAGGAGCATTATAACTTTGATGAAGAGCAGACAAGACCTTACTTTGAAATAGGCAAGGTTCGTCAAGGTTGCTTTGACGTTATTACCAAGCTCTATGGTTTAACTTTCACCCAACGCAACGATATTTCTGTTTATGCTAAGGATGTAACGACTTACGAAGTTAAGAACGAAAAAGGCGAGCATATAGGTATCCTTTATTTTGATCCTTACACAAGAGACAGCAAGGTAGGCGGAGCATGGTGTAATGAATATCGCGGGCAATATGTACGCAAGACTAAAGACGGCGAAGAACGAATAACACCTGTTATTACCGTTTGCTTTAACTTCTCCAAAGGTTCGCAGGCAACACATCTAACAGCTGATGAAGCCTCAACAGTCTTCCACGAAATGGGACATGCTGTTCATCAATTTCTATCTAACTGCACCTATCCTTCAACATCAGGTACAAATGTTCCTACTGACTTTGTAGAACTTCCTTCTCAGGTCTTTGAGCATTGGTTTGGAGAGAAAGAAGTGCTACAAATGTTTGCCACAAACGATAAGGGCGAAGTGATACCCGACACTTTGATTGACAAAATGAATAGTGTTGCTACCTTCAACCAAGACTTTATGCTTACCGAATTAGTCGCTGCTGCGTATCTTGATATGGCTTATCACTCCATTTCTACCACAGACGCTAATGATATGACGACTATCAACTGCCCTTTAACTAATAAAAAGGTTAAGACATTGGAGTTTGAAGCAAATGTAATGAAGACCTTAGGGTGCATACCTCAGATTCCACCACGCTACCGCTCAACATACTTCTCTCATGTCTTTGGTGATGGAGGTTACTCTGCGGGTTATTACTCTTATATATGGAGTGAGGTGCTGGATGCAGATGCTTTTGCCGCTTTCAAAGAGACAGGCAATATTTTTGACAAAGCAACAGCAGAGCGATTTAAGAAAGAGATACTTTCCAATGGAAATAAAGAAGAAGCCGATGTAATGTATCGTAATTTCAGAGGGAGGAATGCCAACGCCAATTATCTTTTAATTCAACGGGGTTTGGAAAAGGAAAACACAAAGAAATAATCTATCTTAACTAAGTGAAAAAGCCATATCTCTTATCGGGATATGGCTTTTGTTTATTTGGGTATTCTAAAATTCTACTTACACACTATCGTACCTATGTGGTCTCCATCTATGACCCGTTGAAGATTACCTGCGGTGTTCATATCAAAAACATAGATTGGCATATTGTTTTCTTGGCACAGAGCAAAGGCTGTCAAATCCATTATCTTTAATTGCTTATTCAACGCATCTGTATATGAAAGCGAGCTGTATTTTGTAGCTTTTGGGTCTTTTTCAGGGTCGGCTGTATAGATACCATCAACACGCGTACCTTTTAATATAACGTCCGCTTCAATTTCAATAGCTCTCAGTGCAGACGCTGTATCGGTTGTGAAGTACGGATTACCCGTTCCACCGCCAATTATAACTACCCGCTCATCCTGAAAACATTCCTTAGCTTTTTGACGTGAAAACAATTTGCAAACAGGTTCTACCGCCAAGCCCGACATCAACGCTGTCTTAACACCATATTTTTCCAGCTCAGACTGTAAAGCCATAGAGTTAATAAGTGTTGCGAGCATACCCATATAATCACCTTGCACCCTGTCCATACCTTTGGCTGCACCTTGCAGTCCCCTGAATATGTTGCCTCCACCTATGACTACAGCAATCTGACAACCCTTTTCATTAGCCGTTTTTATCTCCGAAGCATATTGTTCTAACACTGCAGGGGATATACCGTAATCCTGTTCGCCCATAAGTGATTCTCCACTGAGCTTCAATAAAATTCTCTTGTATTTCATATTCTATCTATATTTCTCTCTACTAAACGGACTGCAAAGTTACTAAAATTGTTTGAAAATGAAGTTAAAAGGAAAAATTTTTCACAAAGGTAGCAGAAGTTCATCAAATTATTTTTATTTTTTGTACCTTTGCAAAGCGAAATTAAACAACGAATAAAAACAAACAGGATTATGGCAAATAAATATCAAAAAACATCACAACAAATTACAGATTTAATGCAACAAAATGCCATTAAAAACTATCGCTTTTCGCAGATGAAAACGTGATTATTTTGTATAAATTTTCTGTAACCTTATTGCAATAACGCAATATATCACT
Source organism: Bacteroidales bacterium (assembly GCA_031260565.1). Lineage (GTDB taxonomy): Bacteria > Bacteroidota > Bacteroidia > Bacteroidales > P3 > JAISGN01. The sequence continues at coordinate 86 of JAISLH010000085.1, read as the reverse complement.
TTATGGGGATAATATAGTATTTTATCCCCTTTTTCGTGCTTTTTGCCAAAATTAAAGTGGCGTTTCAGCGTCACGAAACGCCACTT
>JAISLH010000080.1 GCA_031260565.1 Bacteroidales bacterium | reverse complement strand
TCAAGTGGATTAAAATTTCAAAGTACTAAATCAAAACGAACTTTTAAATAATTTATTCGTCATTTAATTATCACAGAAAAAAGTTACAGCAATTTATTGCCTGATTTTATATTGAGTTTCTCAACACTACATATACAAAAATCGTGCCAAAATAGTGTAAAGTCTGATTTTTTTCAACTATTTTTTTATTTCAGAAAATTTTTATACCTTTGCAACCTGAAAGAATTTTATTTATAAACCTTAAAACAATAAGATATGAAAATTAAGACAACTTTTATCTCAGCGAAGCTAATGATTATGAGTCTGTTACTTTGCTTTTGTGCCTTTAATGCCAACTCACAAACGGCTGAAGAATGGCTTCAAAATGGCGAAACAGCCTTTGAGAACGGTAATTATCAAGAGGCAATAGAATATTATGAGAAAGCAATAGAATTAAAGCCTGATTACTATGAAGCATATAAAAATATGGGAAATGCTTATTGCGATTGGAATGGGCAATACGAAAAAGCGGTAGAATGTTATGAGAAAGCAATAGAATTAAACCCTGATTACGCAGACGCATATTTTAATATTGGACTTGCTTATTATTATTGGAATGGACAATACGAAAAAGCGATAGGATGTTATGAGAAAGCAGTAAAATTAAAGCCTGATGCCGCAGACGCATATATGGCTATGGGAAATGATTATTATCTTTGGAATGGGCAATACAAAAAGGCAATTAAATGTTATAAGAAAGCAATAAAATTAGACCCTGATTTAGCAGTGGCATATAACAATATGGCAGTTTGTTATGCTTCAATCGGAAAATATAAAAAGGCAACAAGTTGCTTTAAGCAGGCAGCAAAGCTTGGATATGAAGACGCCATAAAACTCTTAAAGGATATGGGCGAGTCGTGGTAAGAAAGCAGGCGGATTGTGTAATGTGTCAATGCAGAGAAACAATGTATCTGTGAATTTTTTACTACTTTTGCAGGCTGAAAATAAAACAAAGACTAAGATGAATAAAATTATTGAATGCGTACCTAATATAAGCGAAGGACGCAATACGGACATCATTAAGCAGGTTGCTGATGTTGTTCATACGGTTGAGGGCGTTAAACTTTTGGATATTGACCCCGGTGCTACCACTAACCGCACTGTTATAACCTTTGTTGGAGAGCCTGAGGCGGTATGTGAGGCGGCTTTCCTGTTGGTGAAGAAGGCACAGGAGTTAATAGATATGCGTTATCACCATGGCGACCATCCTCGTTTTGGAGCAACGGATGTCTGTCCTCTAATACCAGTTGCTAACATTACTATGGAGGAGGTTGTGGTTTATGCACGCAAACTTGCCAAGAGAATAGGTGAAGAGTTGGAGATACCTGCTTTTTGTTATGAATATGCGGCGTTTGAACAGAAGAGGAGAAATCTTGCTTCGTGCAGAGCAGGGGAATATGAGCTTTTAGCAGACAGAATTACGACTGATGATTGGAAGCCTTGCTTTGGACCGAATATATGGAGTGAGAAGGTGGCTAAAAGTGGTGCTGTTGCAGTAGGGGCAAGGGATTTTCTGCTGGCTGTTAATTACAATTTGAACACTACTTCTACCCGTAGAGCTAATGCTATTGCTTTTGATGTAAGAGAGAAGGGCAGACCAAAAAGAGAAGGCGGCAAGATAGTGAAGGATGAAAATGGAAAAGACATAATGATACCCGGAACGCTGAAAGGTACGAAGGCTATAGGCTGGTATATAGATGAATATGGCATTGCTCAGGTTTCAATGAACATCACCAACATCAATGCCTCACCATTACATATTTGTTTTGACGAAGTTAGCGACAAGGCAGCCAAACGAGGAATACGTGTTAGTGGTGTTGAAATTGTAGGGCTCGTACCTAAGAAAGTTTTGATAGATGCAGGAAAGTATTATTTGGCAAAGCAGCAGCGGTCTCTTGGTGTTGATGAAGCAGAGTTAATCAAAATAGCTGTCAAGTCAATGGGTTTGGATGACTTAAAACCATTTAAGGCTGAGGAAAAAATAATTGAATACCTGATAGAAGACAAGAAAAATCGTCTTATTGATATGACGTGCAAGGGGTTTGCAAATGAAACTGCTTCTGAAAGTCCTGCACCCGGCGGAGGTTCAATATCGGCTTACGTAGGCAGTCTTGGAGCTGCATTAGCTACAATGGTTGCCAATCTTTCCTCACATAAACCCGGCTGGGATGAGCGTTGGGAGGAATTTTCCAAAGTTGCGGAGGCAGGGCAAGTTGTCAAAGACGAGCTGCTTTTACTGGTTGATGAGGACACAAATGCGTTTAACAGGATAATGGATGCTTTTTCCTTGCCGAAAAAGACTGAAAACGACAAAGCCAAACGTACTTCCGCTATAGAAGAAGCTACAAAGTATGCAATAGAAGTTCCTTACCGTACGCTTTGTAAATCCTTTGAGGTGTTTGAATTATGTTCTGCTATGATAGAAAAAGGAAATCCTAATTCGGTAACTGATGCCGCAGTTGGTGTAGTTTGTGCTAAGGCAGCATGTATAGGAGCTTATCTGAATATGAAAATCAACGCATCATCTTTACAAGACAGAGCCTTTGCTGAAGATATTCTTGGTAGGGGGGAAGCTTTGGTTAAGCGAGCAGAAGAATTGGAGAAATCTTGCATAGCTAAGGTTATAGAGCAAATATCTTAGCTTCTGTCAGACAAACATCCGCATAATTTATACAAACATAAGCATAAGCCCGATGAATATTAGTCGGGCTTATTTTATTTAACACTTCAAAATAAAATAATAATCTTATGGACTATTTGCCGATACAAAACCTACCAAAGATATTGCCTAATATCTCGTCCGTTGTTATTTCCCCAGTAATTTGACCTAAATGATAGAGAACACTATGTATATCTGAGGCAATCAAATCACAAGGCAAGTCGGCAGCAAATGCTTCTAAAGCACGTTGTATCCATTTTGATGAGGATTGTAATGCTTCGTAATGGCGAGCATTACTTATCACTACCTTATTATCAATATCTGTTGCAGCCGCAATACTAACCAATCTGTCTAAGACACTTTTTATATTGGTTTTATATTGAGCCGAAATGGGAATAACATTTTCTATGTCGGAGGTAGCAATGTCGCACTTATTTCCAATGAAAACCAATTCTTTATTTTCTAAATCTACATTGGCTTTAAGTTCTTCCAGTTCCTTGTTCATTAAATTACGGTCGGTGGAAGACAAATCCAAAACGTAGAGGACAATGTATGCACTATCAATTGCTTTGTACGAGCGGGCAATTCCTTCGTTTTCTATGGCGTTATGACTTTCCGACCTCAAGCCAGCTGTGTCTATGACGCGGAAATCAAAACCGGCAACGGTCAGTCTTTCTTCTATCGTGTCGCGAGTTGTGCCTGCAATGTCCGATACGATTGAACGGTTGTCATTTAGTAAAGAGTTGAGAAGCGTAGATTTGCCACTATTGGGTTTTCCTGCAATTGCTACAGAAATACCTTTGCGGAAGGCGTTTGAAAGTGCAAACGTGTCGAGCAATTCTTTGACCTCATTGTCAATTGATATAAGAGACTTGTGTAAATCTTTGCGATTGGCAAATGTAACATCTTCCTCACCAAAATCAAGTTCAAGTTCAAGCAGCGAACATAAAGACAACAAGTCCGACCTTAAATCCTGTAGCTTCGTATGATAATTTCCTCTCAACTGCTTCATTGCCAAGTCGTGTGATACTCTGTTATCAGCATTTATAAGGTCGGCTACAGCTTCCGACTGTGAAAGGGACATCTTATTATGCAAAAATGCTCTCTTCGTATATTCGCCTGCGGTAGCCGACCTTGCACCCAAGTCAATCAAAGATAGAATTATCTCGTGCTGAATATAAGGTGAGCCGTGATGCGATATTTCCACCATATCTTCACCCGTGTAGCTTGCAGGCGAACGAAAAAGCGTGAAGATACATTGATCTATTACTTTGCCTTTATGTTTAAATAATCCGAAAGTAGCACTATTCGCCTTTTGCTCACATAATTTTACTTTGTTAGAATGAAAGACTTTATCGGCAATTTCTATCGCTTGCTCACCCGAAAGGCGAACTATACCAATGGCAGAAAAACCTTTAAGGGTAGCAGGTGCAACTATTGTGTCGGTATCTAAAATCACTCTATATTTATGTCTTAGTTAGTTAAGTATTCTATCCCAATCTTTGAAAATAACATCGTACCCTTTAGAACGAACCATTTCCGCCATATCTTTAACACTTCGGTCATCACTTATATGAAATTGCTCTAAAGATGTATCTGGATTTGCATAGCCTCCAGGGTCGGTTTTGCTGGCGGCACTTAGTGATGTTACGCCTAAGGTTACAAAGTTGTTACGCAACTCAGGACTTTCTCTGGTACTCATTGCAATTTCCACATCGTTATCAAATATACGCATAGCAAACAATGTTTGTGCAAACTCTTTATCTGTCATGTGATAGGACGGAACAAATTCTCCCTCTGCCGGTCTTATACGCGGAAAGGATATAGAGTATTTTGTCTTCCAAAAATGGTGTGTCATATAATGCAAATGTGCTGCCAAATAAAACATTTCTGTTCTCCACTGCTGTAACCCTATCAATGCACCAAGTCCAACTCTATGTATGCCTGCAGTAGCTAACCGCTCAGGAGTTTCAAGTCTGTAGTGATAGTTACTCTTCATTCCTTTTGGGTGAAAATGTCCATACATCTCCTTATTATATGTCTCCTGATAAACAAAAACTGAGTTTGCTCCAGCTTTAATTAACCGTTCATACTGCGAAACTTCCATCGGGAAAACTTCAAGATTTATTGCACTAAAATGCTCTCTGCACAACCTGATAGCATGTTCAATATAACCAACACCAGCTATGCGTGGGTGCTCACCTGTTAGCAATAATACGTTGTCATACCCCATTGACTTTATAATCTTTATTTCCGCCTCAATCTCATCATCAGTCAAGGTTTTTCTATCTACATGGTTGTTGTGGTTAAAGCCGCAGTATATACAATGATTACTGCATTCGTTAGACAGATACATCGGTATGTAAAACTGCATTACCTTTCCAAAACGCTTCTGTGTTGCTGCCTGTGAAAGCCTTGCCATCGTCTCCAGATGAGGTATGGCGGCAGGGGAAATCAATGCTTTGAAGTCCTCCAGCGTTAAGTTTGTCTTATGCAGAGCGACCAGTACGTCATTATTAGTTTTTTGTGCTATGGAGTCAGTTACTTGCAACCAATCCAAACCACTTATTGTATCATAAAAAGTTCCCATTGATTAGTGTTAATTTCTCTTCTTTTCCTCGTTACTGTTTGCCGCAATCTCGCGTGAAATCCTCATTGCACAAAAATTAGGTCCGCACATAGTACAGAAGTCTGAGCCGTGATTAGATTTACCAAAGTACTCTCTGGCTCTTTCTGGGTCTAAGGCAAGGTTAAATTGATCATTCCAACGGAACTCAAAGCGTGCCTTAGATAGAGCATTGTCCCTTTCAATGGCAGACGGATGTCCCTTGGCAATATCGGCAGCGTGGGCAGCAACTTTGTAGGCTATGATACCATTACGCACATCTTCTTTGTTTGGAAGACCGAGATGTTCCTTTGGAGTTACGTAGCAGAGCATTGCAGTACCATACCAACCAATCATAGCCGCACCGATAGCCGAAGTAATATGGTCATAGCCCGGTGCAATGTCGGTTGTCAAAGGTCCAAGAGTATAGAAAGGAGCTCCATGACAGACTTCAATCTGCTTATCCATATTCTCTTTAATCTTATGCAGCGGCACGTGACCCGGTCCTTCTATTAGGACTTGTACATTATATTTCCACGCAATTTTGGTTAGCTCACCCATTGCTTCCAATTCCCCGAACTGAGCTTTATCATTAGCATCGTGCAACGAACCGGGACGTAAGCCATCTCCTATTGAAACGGCAACATCATACTGAGCCAATATCTCGCAAATATCTTCAAAGTGAGTGTAAAGAAAGTTCTCCATATTGTTTTCCTGCATCCATTTAGCCATAATAGAGCCGCCACGACTGACTATCCCTGTCAATCTCTTGGTGGCAAAAGGTATCAGATGCTTTAACAATCCGGCGTGAATGGTGAAATAATCCACTCCCTGCTCACATTGCTCTATCAATGTATCTCTATATAACTCCCACGTCAGTTGCTCGGCGTGTCCATCAACTTTTTCCAACGCCTGATAGATAGGAACAGTCCCCATAGGCACTGGACAGTTGCGTATAATCCATTCCCTTGTCTCGTGTATATGTTGCCCGGTTGATAAGTCCATAAGAGTATCGCCGCCAAGCAGGCTGCTATATATTGATTTCTCTACCTCTTTGTCAATGTTAGAACCAAGAGCCGAGTTGCCGATGTTTGTGTTTATCTTCACAAGGAAACGGCTGCCGATAATCATTGGCTCTGCCTCAGGATGGTTTGGATTGGAGGGTATGACGGCTTTACCTTCGGCGACTTGCTGACGAACAAACTCTGGTGTAATATAACTGTTGGGCTTGTCGGATGTAGTCAGATTTTCTCTGATTGCAATGTATTCCATCTCCGGAGTGATTATTCCCTGTTTAGCAAGAGCCATTTGGGTTATAGCCTTGCCCTTCTTCGCCCTGTAAGGTAAATAAGAGATAGGGAAACGAAGTTCTTCAAGGCTTTTATCACTTACTCTGTTGCGACTATATTGCGAAGTGAAGTCTGCTAACTGCTCAATATCATCACGCTTAGCCAACCACTGAGAACGGAAGCGTGGTAACCCTTTATGAATATCGGTCTTCACATTTTGATCAGTCCATACGCCGCTGGTATCATATAACCTTATTGAGCCGTTGCTGTGTTTTTCGCCGTTGATAATGGTGTCTGTTAGTTTTACTTCCCTCATTGCCACCGCTATATCGTGCAACTCACCTTTTATGTATATCTTTTTTGAGGCGTTAAGCCCCGTATCGCAATTTTGCATAATCAAATCATATTGTTAGAAAGTGCAAAGGTACGCTTTTTTTGCAAATTACAAGAAGGTAAAGCTAACGAAGCAACAATGCAAATGGGTAAAAATACTTTTCTCT
>JAISLH010000061.1 GCA_031260565.1 Bacteroidales bacterium | reverse complement strand
CACAATCAGCCTTTTCTGGTGTGTTAGTGTGACCACAAATCTATCTCTGTGTGTGTGTGTGTGTTTGTGTGGATGTGTGTGTGCGTATATGTCTATATGCGTTGCACGTTGGTGTGTGTGTGGCGCTTTACCTGACCGTTTTTTTTCAAATTATTTATTTATTTATTTTGCTTCTTTTTTAACTCTTCACGCACACCCAGATGCAAGATCCTCTGGAAAAGAAGGTTATTGCTTATCATGAGGCAGGACATGCTTCTGTTTCTTGGCTTTTGGAACATGCTAACCCATTAGTAAAGGTAACGATTGTGCCAAGAGGGCAAGCTCTTGGTGCTGCGTGGTATTTACCTGAAGAAAGGCAGATAACGACAAAAACTCAAATGCTTGACCAAATGATTTCTTTACTTGGCGGCAGGGCTTCTGAGGAAGTTGTCTTTGGGGAAGTATCAACCGGTGCGTTAAATGACTTGGAGCGAGTAACAAAACAGGCTTATGCTATGGTTGCTTACTACGGCTTGAATGAGAAAATAGGTAATTTGAGTTATTATGACTCAACGGGGCAGAGCGAATATGGTTTCAACAAGCCTTTCAGTGAGAAGACTGCCGAGCAAATTGACAACGAAATTCACCTAATGATAGAAGAGGCTTATGCAAAGGCAAAGTCTATCCTTACTGAAAACAGAGAGAAACTTGATCAATTAGCTCAAATACTTATAACACGTGAGGTGATTTTCAGAGAAGACGTTGAGGCTATCTTTGGCAAACGTCCTTTTGACGAAGAAGAAAAGGCACTCAGTGTAGAGCCGACAACAGCAGAAGAGTCTCCAACCATAGAGTAGTCAAATGAACAATATCACCAAGAGAACTTTAACAGGAGCTGTATATATAGGAGTAATCCTTGCTGCAACGTGTATAAATCCGTTTGTTACTGCTTCATTATTTACTCTTATTAGCATTATGGCTTTATATGAGTTCTACAGAAATGCTGATTTGTTAGGAATTAGGGCAAACAAAGCCATTGGGCATCTTGTTAATATTATTTTTATGCTTGCCGCATCGTCCTGCCTTTTTATATCTCCTGCCTTTTTAGAATTTAGTATTTTCCCTGTTGCTATCTTTTCTTCTTTGTTAATTGCACCTTGCATAACGCTTGTCTGCGAACTATTCCACAAAACAGAAAACCCATTTACTAATGTAGCATACACTTTTTTAAGTGTAATTTATCTAACTTTTCCTATTTCTTTAATGATGATTATTGTGGCTATACATGGCTTTGAGCCATTACAGCTCCTTTCCCTTTTCATCTTCGCATGGTGTAACGACACTTTCGCTTACCTTGTTGGCTGCAAATGGGGAAAGCACCGTCTGTTTGAAAGAATTTCTCCAAAGAAAAGCTGGGAAGGTTTTATTGGTGGAGTGGTTGCAACACTTATTGCGGCAACTGCGGTCTGGTATTTTTACGGAAGAAACGTTGATGGCAGCCAAACATATTTGGCATATTGGATAGGGTTGGCACTAATAATGAGTATCTTCGGCACACTTGGTGACTTGGTTGAGTCAATGTTCAAAAGGCAGGTGGGCGTAAAGGATAGCGGCAATATACTACCCGGTCACGGCGGAATATTAGACAGGTTTGACTCATTCTTTATTGCTATTCCCGTAGTTTTTGTCTATCTTCTTATCTTTAATTAACATAAAAATCAAGACCTAAAACAATAAAAGTAATATGTATATTCACAGGGAAGGTTACAAAATATGTATCATAACGGCAGTTGTTGCCATTGCTATCATCGGGGCAATAGTTAATTTCATACAAGTTTGGAATGTTTTGTGGTGGGCAGTTGTTGGGGCTATTGTCGTTTGTGCGGCGTTCATAATACGCTTCTTCCGCATTCCCAAACGCGAACTTATCCACAACCATAACCAAATCATTGCTTCGGCTGACGGGAAGATTGTGGTCGTTGAGCAAGTTTATGAGTCGGAAGTGTTAAAATGCGACTGCATACAGATTTCTACCTTTATGTCACCAAGCAATGTTCATGTCAATCGCTATCCTATATCGGGTAAAGTGGTCTATGCCAACTACCATGAGGGAAAATATTTCATCGCAAAGCACCCTAAATCTTCCACTTTGAACGAACGCACCACCATTTGTATAGAAACCGAAGATGGAAAACGCATTGTAGTTCGCCAAATAGCAGGAGCATTGGCTCGGAGAATTGTCTGCTACTCCAAAGAAGGCGAAGAAGTTATGCAAGGAACTGAATTGGGCTTCATAAAGTTTGGTTCGCGGGTAGATTTGTTTATTCCCACCGATTCCGACATACACGTAGAGCTGGAAGACAAGGTAAAGGGAGGATTATCTGTGCTTGCAACGCTGTAAAATGGAAGATATACAATCGCAAGTCCTTTACGAGGACAATCATATCATTGTTTTGAACAAACGTTGCTCTCAAATCGTTCAGGGTGATAAGACAGGAGACATTTGTCTTGCCGATTTGGTGAAGCAATATCTTAAAGAAAAATATCAGAAGCAGGGTAATGTTTATTGTGGAGTGGTACATCGGTTAGACAGACCGGTCAGTGGTGCTGTTATTTTTGCAAAAACCGACAAGGCTCTCTCACGTCTGAACAGACAAATTAAAGAACGGCAGATAGAAAAGATTTATTGGGCTATTACTCGCAACGCTCCACCCAAGCAAAACGACACTTTGACCAACTATCTTTATCGTAACGAGCAACAGAACAAGTCGTACATCACTACCGAAGACAATCCAAAGGCACAATATGCAGAGTTGGATTATCATCTTTTAGCAAAGAGTGAGTTCTATAACCTTTTAGAAATAAACCTTAAAACAGGACGTCATCACCAAATACGCACCCAGTTAGCGGCAATAGGCTGTCCCATAAAGGGAGACTTAAAGTATGGCTTTGGACGCTCCAATCGTATCTCGTCCATCTCACTTCACGCTCGCCGAATAACGCTTGAACACCCTGTCCGTAAAGAGCCGCTGACCATTATAGCCCCTGTGCCTGACGAACCGCTATGGAGTTATTTTGAGCATAACGTTCAATAAAAACAATCTACCGCTCGGTTATAACAATGTGGCGTTGCTTTTTCACCAAACACCGCTTCAATTTTCTAAAACGCCGCTTCAGCGTCACGAAGTGGCGTTTCGTGACGCTGAAACGCCACTTTAGGAAAATGAGGCAGAGTTTGGTTTTGACGAAAATGACGGTTTATTTTGCTGTTTCAAAAAAAAGAGGTATTTTTGCCACTCAAAATATAATGATAAAAATAGAAATAATATGAAAAAAATTATCCTCTTCGCAGCTATATGCTGCTTTGGACTTGCCTTTAATGCAAAAGCTCAATCACCTTATGGTATCAATGATACGATGTATGTTGATGGTATATGGTATATGGTTACCGATGTCATTAATAAGTATGTGGCGGTCACCAATGACAATAAAATGGGGTATGATTGGGCAAATATTGCAAATAGATACACTGGTACTGTTAATATTCCTTCCTCTGTTGTCAATAACAGTAATGGAGAAACTTATGCTGTAACGTTAATTGGAGGTTTTGCTTTTGTTTATTGTGGGGGATTAACGTCAGTAACTATTCCTAATTCTGTAACGTCAATTGAAGTATCTGCTTTTGCTGATTGTAAGGGATTAACGTCAGTAACTATTCCTAATTCTGTAATGTCAATTGGAGGTTATGCTTTTCGTTATTGTAGTAGTTTAACGTCAGCAACTATTGGTAATTCTGTAACGTCAATTGGAATTTATGCTTTTGATGGCTGTAGTGGTTTAGCAACCGTTAATTGGAATACTACTAATTGTGCAAATCCAACTTACTATTCTGCTTCACCTTTCTATAACAGAACCTCAATAACAACTGTGAATATAGGTAATAGCGTTCAGAGCATACCAAACTATCTTTTCTATGGTTGTAGTGGTTTAACGTCAGTAACCAGCAATGCTGTTACGCCACCAACTATAGGCTCTTATACTTTTGATAATATAGGTGCTAATGCTGTTTTCTATGTTCCTTGTGTTAGTGAGGCGGCTTATCTGGCTGCTCAGTATTGGAGTGGGTTTAGTTATGGGGAATGTTTTACAGAAAGCGGCTTGAATAATGTTGATGTTGTGGCAGAGGCAACTATTTATCCAAATCCGACAAAGGATGTATTGAGCATTGCTTGCGTTGATAAGATTGAAAGCGTTGAAATCTTTAATCTTTTGGGGCTACAAGTTTATGTAGGGATTAAGACAACGATAGACGTTAGCAACTTTGCAAAAGGTAACTATGTTGTGAAAGTTTATACTGATAAAGGAGTAATGACAAAGAAGTTTGTGGTGGAGTAAATTATTGCTTTGCTTCAAACTCTCTTATCAAGTCCATTTCGTTATCTAACTGGAGCATTGTGAGGAGAGTTGTTGCCGCTGTGGCAAATTTGGATTGTGGATAATTGTCCAAGAAGAACTGATATGCTTCAGCAGCCTTTTCTTTGTCCTTACAAACATCGGCATAGACAGAGCCTTTGAAGAAATAAGCCCACTCAACATAGTTACTTGAAGCGTAGCCGTCAGTAATGCGAGCAAGAAACTCCAAAGCCCTTGTACAATTATGAGTGTTGGCAGCAATGTCGGTTGCCTTGCTCATAAACTCAGCACAGAGAGAGTCTTTGGGATATTGTTGGGTGTATCTATCATAAAGGTTCATAAGACTGTCGGCAAGTTTTGGGTCAATGGTTTGTGCATCCTTTAAGGCAGACATTTCTGTTGCTGATATGGTTTGCAGCAATACTGCTCTGTCGTCAATTTTCTGTGCCTTATTATTGCAAGACAACAATCCCAAAACGGCAAATAACAAAATAACTCTTTTCATAACTCGTTTGTTTAACTATCTTTTTCTTTGTAGCGTCTTCATTTTGTAATCAGGCATCGTTCTTCCAACAGCAATATCGGTCAGTTTGCGTTTGAGAAAAGAGCGTCTAAGAGGGCTTAATCGCTCAACAAACACTTTGCCTTGTAAATGGTCATATTCGTGCTGGAAAACTCTGGCAGATATTCCCGTTAAGATGTCGGTATGCTGCACAAAGTCCTCGTCAAAATAGCGAACCTTGATAACAGATTTACGCTTAACATCCTCATGAACTTCGGGTACAGACAGGCAGCCTTCACTAAAATACCATTCTTCACCGCTTTGCTCCAACAACTCCGGATTGATAAAGGTTCTCTTAAAGCCTGCTGCTTCTGGATAGTCCTCTTTGAAGCCATCAACATCAACAACAAAAACTGCTATTGATACATCAACCTGAGGAGCTGCCAAGCCTATCCCGTGAGCGGCATACATAGTTTCGTACATATTTGCTATCAATTCCTTTATGTTAGGATGATCTTTGTTGATAGGCGTTGCAATCTGCCGCAAGACAGCCTGACCATATCTAACTATTGGCAGTATCATATTTTCTTCTATTTTCTATTGATGTGCTCATAAAACTCTGTAATATCAAGACGGCACTGATTTCGTCTATCAAGCCTTTGTCCTGCTTTTTCTTTCTTTTCATTCCGCTTTTGGCTATTGTCTGAGAAGCAATCTTGGAGGTAAAACGCTCATCTATCATATAAACATCTATCTCTGGGAAATGCTTTATGAGTCTGTCGCAAAAGCGATTTACCGCTGCGGCAGACTGACTTGGCGTATTGTCTAACTGCTTTGGCTCTCCGACAACAAAACAATCTACTTCCTCTCTGTCAAGATAAACAGAAATAAAGTGGATAACCTCAATGTCAGAAACTGTTTGCACACTGGATGCTATGATTTGCATCGTGTCCGTTACTGCAACACCAATCCGTTTCGTCCCATAGTCAAAAGCCATTATACGTCCCATAAAAGCAATTAACCCTTGTTTTGAATAAAATAAAAGTGCGAGCCGTAGCGTTCAAAGGCTGCTCTTTCCAATTCTTCTCTATGGTCAGGGTGAGCAACGGATATTATCATTCTTGCCCTCTCCTGCATATTCTTTCCATAAAGATCTACCGCTCCATATTCAGTTACTAACCAGTGAATGTGATAACGAGTTGTTACAACACCAGACCCCGGCGTTAAAGTATTGGCAATTTTGCTTATTCCTTTATGTGTAACGGACGGCATAGCAATTATAGGTTTGCCTCCTTTACTGTGTGTTGCTCCATAAATGAAATCTATCTGTCCTCCTGTACCTGAATAAAACTTAGTACCAAGCGAATCAGAACAAACTTGACCTGTAATGTCTATCTGTAAGGCTGAGTTTATCGCTGTCATCTTTGGTTGCCGCATAATATTAAAGGGATTATTGGTGTAATTGACATCTTTCATCTCTACTTGCGGGTTGTTGTCCATAAAGTCATAAAGATGCTGCGACCCCATAGCAAAAGTTGATACTATCTTACCTCTATCTAATCTCTTGTTCATTCCGTTTATCACACCCTTCTCCACTAATGGCAATATCCCATCAGCGAACATTTCAGTGTGAATTCCGAGATTTTTATGATTATGCAGCTGCGACAAAACAGCATTTGGTATAGCTCCTATACCCATCTGCAAACACGCTCCATCATCTATCAATCCTGCACAATACTTTCCAATCAATATCTCTTGCTCTGTCGGCTCTGAAAAGTGAGCAGGTATGAGTGGAGTGTCATCTTCAACAAATATATCAACCATTGACATCGGTATCATAGCGTCTCCAAAGGCTCTTGGCACTTTTGGATTTACTACTGCAATCACTGTATCTGCTACCTCTACCGCTGCCAACGTTGCATCAACCGATGTACCTAACGATACATAGCCATGCTCATCTGGAGGGCAGACCTGTATCATTGCAACGTTACAAGGCAGATACCCGTCCCGATATAATTTCTGTGTCTCACTCAAAAACACCGGTATATAATCCGCATAACCTTCCTGAACATCCTTTCGCACATTTGCTCCAACAAAGAAAGCATCGTGATGAAAGATACCCTCAAACTCTTTTGAAGCATAAGGGGCAGGACCTTCCGTATGAAGGTGATGAACCGAGACATTGTTAAACTCTTTTTTGCGTCCCCTTTCGCACATTGCCTGTATCAAGCATTGAGGTGCTGCCGAGACAGAACTTAGATGTATATGGTCACCGCTTTTAATGACCTTGACCGCTTCCTGCGGCGTAACTGCTGTATAAGATTTCATTTTGTTTTATCGTTCTCTTTTGTTTTAATGTCGTTGTCCTTGGTGCTTTTGTTACCATTTTTAGAGCGTCCTTTCCTAAACCTTATGACTGTCCAAATGGCGAATATTGTAGCCAAACTAACCAATAAAATTGTTGCCGTAGGCAAAGATAAAAGTAGATTAAACATATATTATATCCTTTATTTTGAAAGTGCAAAGGTAGTAATAAAAAATAACTTTACCACATTTTACTATTTTTTACAGCAGGGCAAAGGTTTGAGAAATGAAAAACGAAGGACTGGAGTCGCTGCAGGATTGTATTTAATGAACGGAAATTGTCCGCCTAATTAAAAAGCTCCGCATTTGTCTGCGGAAATAATCTTTCATTTGCCATAATCTGAAATATTTTGATTTCTTTAACTTATCGTCATTTTATTTGGGGTTATAACCGATTTATTTAAGGTTATAATCATTTTATTTGGGGTTATAACCGATTTATTTAGGGTTATAATCATTTTATTTAGGGTTATAATCATTTTATTTAAGGTTATAAAATATTTATCGCAGGTTATAAATATTTTATCGCAGGTTATAAAAAGTTTATCGCAGGTTATAAAAAGTTTATCGCAGGTTATAATCATTTTATCGCAGGTTATAAAATATTTGTCGCAGGTTATAAAAAGTTTATCGCAGGTTATAAAATATTTGTCGCAGGTTATAAAATGATTATAACCTCTTGAAAA
Source organism: Bacteroidales bacterium (assembly GCA_031260565.1). GTDB lineage: Bacteria > Bacteroidota > Bacteroidia > Bacteroidales > P3 > JAISGN01. The sequence continues at coordinate 1,528 of JAISLH010000061.1, read as the reverse complement.
ATTATTTTCTGGGGAGCAAAAATCAGTACTTGAAGTTGAAAATCTTTCGGCAGATCGCCAAACGAAATAAAATATAGTAAAACGTTCATAAATGCTCGCTATTACATTATTTTTGCAGTTGAATTATTTGCTGGTAGTGAGGATAAGGTTGGGGATAGTGCGGAATTTATCTACAATAGCCGCCGAAAGGGTCTTGCGAATGGAAAATTCAAGACGGCAAGTGGTGTCAAAATTATGGTGTTTGCTGGTGATATTGTAGTCTTTGAGGATTTTCATCACAAGGTTCATCGCTTCGTAATCAAAGATGATGACGAAGGTATCCTCTATTATTTTTTCAATCACAGAGGCAGCGGCAAGGCAATCAACAGTCGCCAATTTATAGGCTTGGATTAAGCCGCTGACGCCAAGTTTCACTCCGCCAAAATAGCGAACGACAATGATTAAAACGTTGGTTAAATTGTTGGAAAGTATCTGCCCGTAAATAGGTTTGCCACCTGTGGAAGATGGTTCGCCGTCATCGTTCATACGAAATATCTCTCGTTTATAGCCAAGTGCATAGGCGTAGCAATGATGTCTTGCATCAAAGTATTTTTTCTTTATTTCTGAAAGTCTTTGTTTAATCTCATCTTCACTTTCCACTGGAAATGCAAAGGCAAGAAACTTACTGCCTTTTTCTTTGTAAAGACCTGTTGAAGGGGATTGAAGTGTGAGGTAAGTATCGTCCATTGATGGTGCTACGCTAAAAGGCTAATATTACCATTTAACAGCAGAGCGGTTGATTGGCATAGTCATACATCTTGCTCCCCCACCACCACGAGGCAGCTCGGCAGCGTCAAAAGTTACCACGAATTGGTTATATTTGGTCATATCAATCCTGCCGTTGCAAATATCTTCTGCTTTAAGGACGTCAAAGCCAGCATTGCTCAGGGCTTCTATGGTATGGGCGTTGCGGGAATAGCCAATCACCTTTCCTTCCCCCAAAGCGAAGAAGTTAGCTCCCGAATGCCATTGCTCTCTTTCCTGATGCCAGCTGTCATTTCCTCCGCAAAAGACGGGTGAAAAGTCAAAGCCCACCGATTTAGTAGCTGCAATAAAGTTATCTTTCTCGTGATAGGTTATCTTGCCGTTGTCAATTTCTATATGTGTGGTGGTGTATTCGCTATTTGATTTGGTTATCAGCGGCTCATAAACCATACATTTGTCCTTGCTCAACATCGTAAAGACCATATCCAAATGAATGAAGGACTCTGGTGAAGTGGGTAATTCCTGTACTATTATGTGGTGGGGCTTTTTCTGCTGAGCAAAATGATTAGTTAAAAACTCTATTCCGGCTTTGTTTGTCCTTGACCCGCAACCCACAAACAATACATCATCTTTGGCAACAAGCACATCGCCACCCTCCGTTGTTGCTTCCTTGCTGTAAGACAAAGGGCAGATAGTTTGAGTGTTGAAAATGTTGCGGAAGATTGACTCCATAATGAAGGTTTCTCTTTGTCTAACGGGGGCTTTCATTGAATTGATAAGCACT
>JAISLH010000026.1 GCA_031260565.1 Bacteroidales bacterium | reverse complement strand
CAAACCGCTTGAAATACAAGCTTTGATTGATAATATACAAGCACATGGGCATTTCACGAAGTAGCTTTGCTAAAAACATAGAGAGGATAAAGGAAAATCTTACTACCTTTGCAACCCGTCTTGTGAATAGAAATAAATAACAGATAATAATAATATAACACAAACTTATAATGGAAAACATATCAAAAGAATTTCGTTTGTACGCTGTCAAACACAGAAATATCAGCAGTGTAGCCTTTGACAAGTATCGCAAACAGAACGCCTACATCAACCCCACAATCATTGAGGAAAGGCAGTTGAACATCGCTCAGATGGATGTCTTCTCACGCTTGATGATGGAGAGGATAATCTTTCTTGGAACGGCTATTGACGATGATGTTGCCAACATTATTCAAGCTCAACTCCTGTTTTTGGAAAGCGTAGATGCCAAGCGTGATATTCAAATATACTTAAATTCTCCCGGTGGTTACGTCCATGCAGGTCTTGGTATCTATGACACGATGCAATACATAAGTCCTGACGTGGCAACGATTTGTACGGGACTTGCAGCGTCAATGGGTTCAGTCCTTCTCTGTGCCGGTGCTAAGGGAAAACGGTCTGCCTTAAAGCATTCGAGAGTTATGATTCATCAACCGCTTGGTGGTGCTGAGGGACAGGCTTCAGACATAGAAATAGCGGCAAGAGAGATTATGAAAACCAAGCAGGAACTCTATGCCATTATTTCCAAACACAGCGGGCAGCCGATAGAAAGGATAGAAAAAGATGCCGACCGCGACCATTGGCTTACTTCTGGCGAGGCTTTGGAATATGGGATGATTGACCAGATACTAACCAAAGACAAATAGGCGTCAGTCTTAATCATCGCAAAGCCCGTTGAAACTAATCAGCGGGCTTTTGCTTTTAAGACAATTTGACTATAAGTTGTAGTCAATTGACTTTAAGTTGTAGTCAATTGACTTTAAGTTGTAGTCAATTGACTTTAAGTTGTAGTCAGCTGACTTTAAGTTGTAGTCAATTGACTTTAAGTCGTAGTCAATAGTCTATAAGTCGTAGTCAATAGTCTATAAGTTGTAGTCAATAGTCTATGAGTTGTAGTCAATAGTCTATAAAACAAAAATTATGCTTTTCAGTAGGGGTTTAAGTGAATTTCATTATGGCATTATGCTCAGTAGAAAAGATTTTAGTACCTTTGCAGCCATAAAATCAGACGAAAATAAGGAAAATATGTTTACAGGGATTATAGAATCTACGGCAAAGGTGGTACAGGTTGAAAGGGAGCAAACCAATTACCATTTCACCTTACAAGTTGGCTTTGCTAAGGAGTTGAAAATTGACCAGTCAATGGCTCACGATGGCTGTTGCCTGACGGTTGTTAAGATAGATAAAGAGGCAAATACTTACGTAGTTACGGCTATGAAAGAGACGATGGACAGGACTAATCTTCGCTTTTGGAAAGAAGGTACGGAAGTCAATGTGGAGCGGTCTATGCTTATGGACGGACGGCTTGACGGGCATATTGTTCAAGGGCACGTGGATACTACTGCAGAGTGTGAAAAAGTAGTTGATGAACAAGGGTCGTGGCGTTATTTCTTTCGCTTGGCTGCCGACAACAATCAGATAACTGTTCCAAAAGGTTCAATCAGTGTTAATGGGGTCAGTTTGACGGTTGTAGATAGCGAAAGTGATATGTTTTCCGTCTCTATCATTCCTTTCACGCAGCAGGTTACAAACTTCCATAACTTCAATGCAGGTACGATTGTCAATATAGAGTTTGATGTCTTGGGCAAGTATGTTCAGCGTCTTATGGAGCAATACTTCAATAAGCAATAAAAGGCTATGATTGAAACGCAGAGAGAAGCGGATAGATGTGTCGTTGTAGGCGTTTGCACAATGGATATAACCCCCAAGCAGGCGGAAGAATACCTTGATGAGTTGGTATTTTTGATTGATACGGCAGGTGCAGTGGTTGAAAAGAGGTTTATGCAGAACTTGAAGACTACTGACAAGCGTACTTATGTCGGCAGTGGCAAATTAGAGGAGATAAAGGAGTATGTAACGGCGGCAGAATTGGAATGGGTGGTTTTTGATGACGAACTATCGCCTTCTCAGCTAAGAAATATTGAGAGGGAGATGCAGGGGGTACATGTTTTAGACCGCACAGGGTTAATCTTAAATATCTTTGCTCAAAGGGCAAGGACGGCTGAGGCTAAGACACAGGTAGAGTTGGCTCAATATCAATATCTGTTACCGCGTCTAACGAGAATGTGGTCTCACCTTGACAGACAGAGGGGTGGGGGAGGCTTGACGATGAGAGGGACAGGTGAAACGCAGTTGGAAACTGACAGGCGTATTGTTTTAACCAAGATAGATTTATTGAAAGAGAAGCTGAAGGATATAGATAAGCAAAAAATAACTCAGCGGTCTAATCGTGGGCAGATGGTTCGTGTGGCTTTGGTGGGTTATACTAACGTTGGCAAATCTACTTTGATGAATTTGATTTCAAAGAGTGAAGTTTTTGCTGAAAACAAACTTTTTGCTACTCTTGACACTACCGTTCGTAAGGTAGTTATAGACAATATGCCGTTTTTACTTTCCGACACCGTAGGCTTTATTCGCAAACTGCCTCATGGACTTGTGGAGAGCTTCAAATCTACCCTTGATGAAGTGAGAGAGGCTGACCTTTTAGTGCATGTTGTCGATATTTCTCATGGGTCTTTTGAGCAGCATATTGATGTTGTAACTCAAACTTTGAAAGATATAAAGGCGGACGACAAGCCAATACTGCTGCTTTTCAACAAAACAGACGCCTATACTTACACGCAGAAAGATGAAGACGATTTGACTGAAAGCACTCGTGAAAATTGGACATTAGAAGAAATGGAAGAATATTGCAACGAGAAATATGGTGCGGCTGTCTTCTTCGTTTCGGCAAAGGAGAGAAGCAATTACGACCAGCTAAAAGTGTTGTTGTATAATTGGATAAAAGATATTCACGCTATACGCTACCCATATAACAATTTCTTGTACTAACATTTCTTTAACAGACAACAAAAAGAATAAGCGGCAAGTTTAATTAAAGCCGATGTTCAGTTGTTTTAATCCTGCGGCAAAGTCTCCAGATGATCTGTATTTGGTGAAAACGATATTAACGCCTAATCTTCTTGCGGCAAACAAGCCTACTCCGTTGTCTATATTAGTGAAAAGGGGCTTGTCGGTGAGCATATTCTCATTCGGTTTGTTGATGTTGATGTAGTCATACATATTAACATCACAAGCATTAACAAAAAGTTCTAAATAGTTGGTTCTATCTGACCATTGCTTTGGCTGATTGTTGTTTAACTTAGCCTTAATGGCGGAAAGAAGCCCGTTCATACTGATAGAGGACGTTAGCAAATGAGGTCTGTTGTTATCATTTATAGTTTTTCCTAATGGCACATCAACAAAAGTTTCCGCTCCATTTTCCTTATAATAAAACCTTATCATAAGCTGAAATAACTTCGGTGTAACACCTGCAGAAGAGCTGTTCTTATTATACCATTGAACTTCCATTTTAAGGTCATTTCCATCTGCCCTGAAAGCAAAATCGTCTGTCGGCTTTTCAATATTGTAGTCTGCCAGCGGCTGAATGGTTGATGATGTTACGTTGCCTGTCTTGAGGTTTCTTATAACTAACTTATAATTTCTGTCCTTACGAATACGATTTTGTGTTAAACAATAGTAAATAGGTGCTTCTCCGTTGTAAAAATCACCCTCAGGCTTTGAATAGTCTGTTGTGTAAATAAATTGTAATGAATCTATGGGCTTGTCATTGTCCCAAGTGCTATAAGCGTATATTTTCACATCAATATCGTCCTGCTTATAGTAAATACTGTCTTTTATCTGTGAAAACTCCAAGTAATTGCCCTCGCCAAGAAATGCTTTCTGCACACGAACAAAGGTCGTATCATCATCTTGGTCTAAAAGACAATAAGCAATGGTCGTTTCTTTCCAATCGCTGTTAGGGTCAAAATCCACTTCGCAGCTACAAAACCCTATTATGATGAGTAGCACAGATATTGCTAATGCTGTTTTTTTATTCATAATTATTATATTTTAATTTGTCTCCTTTTTGTGAAAGTTATATATAGCTATAAACTCTATTGCATCTTTCCACATTTCTACTATTTTCGCTTGAGACCATAATGTTACAACAGATGTTGATTGGTATTCTTCTTGTTGATAAAAAAGAGCATCTGCTTCATAATCAAGATGAATTTTTGCTCCGCTCTTCAATAGTAAAAGAGTTTTGTAATGCTTTTCCTTTTCTTCTTCAGTATCCCCATGAGTTCCAATACAAAAAATAAATTCAATAATATTTTCTTCCACATTTTTAGAAAGTAACGAGTCGTTATTGTAAGTATCTATTATTTCGTTAAACTCTTCAAACTTCAGAACGGAATAATGGAAATTTACAGAATCTATGGGTACTAATTTAATTGTAACTTTACAACCAAGCGGAAAAGAAAACCCCTCTTGTGAAGTAGTATCCATTTCTTGTGAGTAAAGATTTATACCAGAAAACAAACAACAAAGAATTATAATTACTTTTTTCATATTATACCTATAGGTAGTTTAACATTTCATCTTGTATTTCCGCTGCTTTCTCTGCAGCAACTTTTGCAAAATCCTCTGTTTTGTCGGCAAAGATTATTCCACGAGAAGAGTTTATCAACAAGCCATAATCATCTATCAATCCATTGTCGCAAACCTCTTCAAGACTACCACCCTGTGCTCCTACGCCGGGAACAAGTAAGAAATGCTTAGGTGCTATCCGTCTTATACCCTTAAACATCGTAGCTTGCGTTGCTCCACAGACAAACATCATATTGCCTTCCGTTGCCCATTGTTGAGATTTTATTATAACGTTTTCAAACAGCCTCAATCCCGCTTTGTCTTCTGTGAATTGAAAGTCAGTCGCTCCTTTGTTGGAAGTCAAGGCTAACAATATCACCCATTTATTAGGATAGATTGTAAAAGGTTTCACAGAGTCTTCTCCCATATAAGGTGCTATCGTCATAGCGTCAAAGTTGAAATCTCCTTCCGTTGAGAGGAAGGCTTTGGCATATTGCTCACTTGTGTTGCCAATGTCGCCTCTTTTAGCGTCTGCAATGGTGAAGCATTCACTACTTTTAGCGTTTAGATAAGCCATAGTCTTTTGCAGGCTCATCATTCCCTTTATGCCATTGCTTTCATAAAAAGCGAGGTTAGGCTTATAGGCTACCGCAAACGGAAGAGTAGCGTCAATTATTGCCTTATTGAATTCAAAGATAGGGTCTTCGCTTTGCATAACACAAGCAGGGAGTTTAGTTATATCACTATCCAAACCAACGCAAAGCAAGCTGCGTTTTCTCTTTATCAAGTTTATAAGTTCTGTTCTTTGCATATTCTATTATGTTTGAGGCTGCAAAGATAGTAAAAATTTCTTTGTGCTGTAACTCCAATCACTTTCTATGAAAAATTGTTTGCCTTCTTGTGTATTATCATAAAACCTTAGTCATTTCTTCAATAATAGATTGTATGATAAGTATCATTTGAATTAGAGGTTTTCCAATCTACTAATCCATTAAGCAATGGCACTATCGATACATTACCCATTACAATACCAATTAACTATCATTATTAACAAAAAAGAACCAACTAAACACAGAGAAACTCCCCAACCTTTTAGTTTTTTATGATTTTCGCTTTTATACATTTTCCGTAATTTTTCATATTTTTTAGTTGTCAATAAGATATTATAATTTATTCCGTAAATTATGAGATATAAAGGACTAACAATAATTAGTGTTTCAAATTTTATCTTAAATATAAAAAAAAGTAATTTAACAAATGTCCATATATTGAAGATCTGTATAGCGGATACTAAATTACTTGAATGAATTTGCGGGTGTACAGCAATTTTGTTTTTAACAAAGAAAGAATGTATTCTATAAAAACAGTAATCAAAAAAAATCATATTACATTATTTTAATTTAATCATTATTTGAATGGAAAACCGGGATGTCCGATAGGGATAACACCGTTTCCCATCATATCAGCTCTGTCAATGAGTTGTTGATTAACACTTTTCTGAATAGCAGGGTAGTTTTTACTAATGTTCATATTCCAAATTCTGATATATTACCTAATTTTCAGTAAAGAATCAATCGTAACATCTAAAAAATATATAGATGAGTCCTCACATAAAAGATAGTAATTTCCTATTGTCTCAAAACGGTGATCATAATTATGTCCAGCTTTAATTAAAAGATACCTTTTCTCTTGTTCATTGATTGTATCCTCATATAAAATAAAAGAAATACTATCCTTTGTTCTTATTTCTGGTAATTGCGATAAGTACTCAACAGCATATTCATAACTGCAAGATTGTTTATCTGTACAGCAAATCAACATCAACAACGTAAAACTCAAAAATAAACTAAATTTCTTCATTTTTTTAATTGTGTTAAGTCTCTTTTTTCTTTCTGTTTTGTATTTAGCCAATTCTAATCTTTCTTATCTTAGTTGGTTACGGTTCTTTTGCTATCAAAGGCATAAACTGGCTTTTATTAATATTACAACCTGCCATTTTCATGCCTGCAAAGTTACTAAAATTGTTTGAAAACAAAATTAAAAGAAAAAAGTTTTCACAAAGGTAACAAAAGTCCATCAAATTATTTTTATTATTTGTACTTTTGCAGTCTTAAATTAAACAACGAATAAAAATAAACAAGATTATGGCAACAAAATATCAAAAAACATCACAACAAATTATAGATTTAATGCAACAAAATGTCATTAAAAAATATCGCTTGTCAGAGATGCGAACGTGATGGTTTTGTATAAATTTTATGATATAATATTGTGATAATGCAATATGTAAATTTATGGGGATAATATAGTTTTATCCCTTTTTTTTGTGCCCTTTCGTCAAAATGAAACGCCACTTCGTGACGCTAAAGTGGCGTTTCGTGATCACGAAGCTTGATTATAGAATTCTACTTCTTGATTCCGTGGTTACGTAACTTGATTTGGCAAAAACAAGGTTTTTCTTAGAAAAAATGAGGTAGAATTTCGTCAAAATTAAGTAGAAAAATGGCAGTTTTTAATGAGTGTTTTGTGTGAATTTTGTGAGAGAAAAATATATTTTAAGCTAAAAACGAGGCGGTAATTTTATGAATTTTGATGATGAGTTAAGACATCTATGATATGTTGTTGCAATCTGTCTTCAACTTGTTTTATATCAAGTTCGTACTGCAATTCCTTCTGCATAGAAGTTACTGACTTGTCGGTAAAACCGCAGGGGTTGATGTAGTTGAAGTAAGTAAGGTCGGTATTGACGTTGAGAGCGAAGCCGTGCATTGTTACAGAGCGAGAAGCCTTTACGCCAATGGCACAAATCTTTCTTGCCTTGCCTGTGTCGGAGTCTAACCATACTCCCGTTGCACCTTCCAAGCGACCGCAGACAATGCCATAATCCGCCATTAAGTCAATAATACATTGCTCTATGAGAAAAATATAATCCTTCAAGCCTAAGTCAAACTGCTCCAAATCCAAGATAGGGTAGCCAACAATCTGACCATAGCCGTGGTAAGTTATGTCTCCGCCTCTGTTTGTCTTGTAATATGTAGCCGAAATCTTATCTAAAAACGCCTTATCAACAAGCAGGTTGTTCGCAGTTCCGTTCTTTCCAAGTGTATAAACGTGAGGATGTTGGCAGAAGATAAGATAATTGTCCGTGAGTTTGCCGCCGTCAAGTTTTGCTCTAACCTTTGCGTCAAAAATCTCCGTCTGACGCTCAAAAGCCTCTGCATAGTTTATCGTTCCCCAATTCTGATATATCGTTCTCATTATTCATTCACAGCCTCTTCGTAACGCAGGTTTTCTATAATAAAGCCTTGCCGTTCGGGAGTGTTGTCGCCCATATAGAAAGCCAAAACTTCCTTAATGCCGCTTTCTTTGTTGATAAGCACAGGCTCAAGTCGCATATCCTTACCTATGAAATGAGCAAATTCATCAGGCGAAATCTCTCCTAACCCTTTGAAACGTGTTATTTCAGCTGTAGTAGAGAGTTCTGCTATTGCTTTTTGTCGCTCCTGTTCGGAATAGCAGTAGATTGTTTTCTTCTTATTCCTCACTCTAAACAGCGGTGTCTGTAAGATATAAACGTGTCCGAGCTTTACTAATTCAGGGAAGAAAGTAAGGAAGAAAGTCATCAGCAGCATACGGATGTGCATTCCATCAACATCGGCATCAGTTGCCACCACTATATTATTATAGCGAAGATTGTCCATATCCTCGTCTATGTTGAGAGCATTATGAAGCAAGTTAAACTCTTCATTTTTATAGACTATCTCTTTCGTTTCGTTGAAGCAATTCTTAGGCTTTCCTCGTAAAGAGAAGACGGCTTGCGTATTAACATCACGGCTTTTGGTTATAGAGCCGCTTGCCGAGTCTCCCTCAGTTATAAAGAGAGTTGTTTCTAATCTACGTTCGTCTTTGGTATTGTAATGCACCTTGCAATCGCGTAACTTTCTATTTACAAGATTGACTTTCTTTGCCGACTCACGAGCAAGCTTCTTTACATTCTGCATTCCCTTTCGCTCTTTCTCATTGAGGACTATTTTCTGCAAAATTGCCTCCGCTACATCACTATGAATGTACAGATAATCATCAAGAGCCTTCTTCACACTATCTATTATAAAGGTCTTAACAGCCTGTCCGCTACCGTCAGGCTTCATATTCGTTGAACCGAGCTTTGTCTTGGTCTGGCTTTCAAAGACAGGCTCTTCAATCCTAAGGCTTATTGCCGACACCATACCCGACCTTATGTCCGAAGGCTCAAAATCCTTATGGTAGAAATCTCGTGCTACCTTTGTGATAGCTTCACGGAAAGCCGACAAATGCGTACCTCCCTGAGTTGTATGCTGACCATTGACAAAGGAATAATTCTCCTCGCTATACACCTTATCGCTATGGGTTATGGCAAACTCAAATCCATTCTCCTGCAAATGAATTACAGGATACAGCCCTTCGCCTTCCATATTGTTGTTCAACAAATCAAGCAAGCCGTTCTTAGATTGGAACTTCTGTCCGTTATAAACTAAACTCAACCCTTTATTAAGGTAGGCATAGTTCCAAATCATCTTCTCTATATACTCATTAAGGAAGGTAAAAGAGCCAAAAAGCCTGTTGTCACTGTCGGGTTTGAACTCTATCATTGTGCCATTAGGCTCGGAGCATTCGGCAATAGGTCTGTCTTCTACTAACTCTCCAGACTTAAAAGTTGCTACCTTAGCCTTTCCGTCCCTTATTGCCTTAACGCAAAAGTATTCACTCAGAGCATTAACAGCTTTTGTGCCGACACCATTCATTCCCACCGATTTTTGAAAGGCAACACTATCATACTTGCCTCCCGTATTCATCTTAGAAACACAATCAATGGTTTTATCCAATGGTATTCCTCGTCCATAATCCCTTACTCTTACTATGTTGGTCTCAAAGTCTATGTCAATATCTATCAGCTTTCCTGCACCCATTGCAAACTCGTCAATGCTGTTATCAATGATTTCTTTTATCAAAACATAGATGCCGTCATCAGCTGAAGAGCCTTCGCCCAACTTACCGATATACATACCGGGACGAAGTCTTATATGCTCGTTCCACCTTAGGCTTTTGATGTTTTCTTCTGTATAATTAGCCACGTTTTCCATAGTGCAAAAGTACTAAAATTTCCATTTGCTTGCAGCAAACCCTGAAAAAATCCACTCTTTCTTCCCTTCAACTCATCAAAGAGGCGTACAGATACCCCGTATGTGGCTCACAAAACGGCACTAAATATTGTCGTTATAATAAATTATTGTATCTTTGCAGTCTTAAATAAGAACAAATAAAACAGTTAAAGTAATGGACAACAATAAATTATTCTCAGAATTCCCTCCCATTTCTACACAACAATGGGAAGAAGTGATTAAGGCAGACCTCAAAGGAGCAGATTACGACAAGAAATTGATATGGAAAACGATAGAAGGTTTCAACGTTAAGCCTTATTACAGGGACGAGAACCTTGACGGACTTCAATACTTGGAAACAAATCCTGCCCAAGCTCCCTTCACAAGAGGTTATCGTAAGGACAATAACGCATGGGACGTACGCCAAGACATAGAAACTGCCGACATAAACCAAGCAAACGCCATTGCCTTGCAAGCAATCAAGAGGGGTTGTAATTCTCTCGGCTTGAACGCAAAAGAAGTAAAGACGATTGAAAACTTAAAAGCCCTCCTGCAAGATATAGACTTGGAGAAAATAAAAATAAACTTCACCAAAGCCGTTTCTTTCATTGACCTCGTGAAATTATTCATTGACTATGTGAACACCAAAAGCTACAATAAAGACAACATCAAGGGCTCTCTGAATTTTGACCCGTATGCTTTTGCTCTCAAGAAGGGATATTTCTACGACAGCGAGGCAGCAAATTATGACGAGCTGGCACAAATCATAAACTTAATCAAGCAAAACATCCCCTCCTTTGACTGCATTTGCGTTAATGGTTCTATCTTTTCAAACGCAGGAGCAGGCATCGTGCAACAATTAGCCTACACCTTATCGGCAGCTAACGACTATTTACATCATCTTACCGAGAAATCAATACCAGCTCACTCTATCGGCTACCGAACAGTCTTCAATTTTGCAACAGGTTCTAACTACTTTATGGAAATAGCCAAGTTACGGGCAGCACGTCTGCTCTGGACGAAAATTGTTGAGGCTTACCAGCCAAAATGTGAGACGGCTTACCAACTTCATATCCACTGCCAGAGCGGAGAGTTCAACAAAACTATATTTGATCCTTACGTAAATATGCTTCGTACGACCACCGAAACAATGTCTGCCGCCATTGCAGGAGCAGATAGCATCTCGGTATCACCTTTTGACGTTGCGTACCAGGAAGAAACCGACTTTTCACGCCGTATTGCCACCAATCAGCAAATTCTCCTCAAAGAAGAAAGTTATATTGAGAAGATTATTGATCCAGCTGCCGGCTCGTACTACATAGAAAGCCTCACAGACGCCATTGCTGCCAAGAGCTGGGAACTTTTCAAGGACTTGGAGGCAAAAGGTGGCTTCGTAGCGTCAATTCGTGCTGGCTTGGTGCAGGATGCTATCGCTAAAACAGCTCAAAACAGGGCGAAAGACATAGCAATGAGGAAGACTACGATACTTGGAACGAACCAATATCCAAATCTAACCGAAGAAATTCATACAGCAGCAGGCACTAAGCAATGTGATTGTGGCTGCAACTGTCCAAATACCGAGATTAAAACGCTGCCAGCCGTACGCTTCTCGCAACCTTTTGAGGACTTGCGAATAGAAGCTTCCCGCAAATCAAAACTTCCAAAGGTCTTTTTATTGACTTATGGCAACTTGACGATGCGAAAAGCAAGGGCTGGATTTGCAACTAACTTCTTTGCCGTGGCAGGTTACGACATCTTGGAAGGAGCTGGCTACAACGACATCAATGAAGGCGTCAAAGCAGCATTGGAAAGCAACTCCGACATCATAGTTCTCTGCTCGTCAGACGAAGAATACGCAAACTTGGTAGCAGGTGCATTGCCGTTGCTAAAAGATAAGGTGAAACACATCGTTCTTGCGGGCAATCCTGTGGAAGAAGCCGAAAGTTTCAAAGCACAAGGCGTTACCGACTTCATAAACGTCAGAACTAACGCATTAGAAACCTTGAAAAAGTATAATAGTCTAATCTAATTAGGTTATTAAAGGTGTCAAACTTTTTCATAGAGGCTGCAAAGCCTCTTTTTTTTTGACCTAACTTTGAAGACCCGAAATATCGGTAATAGCTCTTTTAAGTGAGACCTCATTTTTCAAAAATTCGGAGAAATCTACAGACGGGCGAAACCTGCATCTGATAATTCCGCCGCCGTTTTCTTCCGCCTGCGTAACGGTTGTCATCAACTTGGACTCTAAATACGGCGTGAAAGTACCAAGATAACCCACATTCACCGAGCGACCTTCTGCAATTTCCTCCTTAATCACATCTTCTAAGGCAGAAACCACAGCAATAACGTCTGCTCTTGTCAAACCCTCCCTTTCTATTATTTTTCTAATCAGGACATCAAATGAGGTCTTCCCATTTCGGAATTCTTTTCTACGGAACTTTGAGATAGAAGTCTGCCCAATCGACTGAATTCGTTTGACTATCACATAAGGAAAGTTAAATTTTGCCATAATAAAATACTATTTTTGTTATTAAAAGATGGTGCAAAATTAGTAAAAATTCTCGGAAAGCAAGCAAAACTCCCGTAATAATTTTATTTAGTCCCGTAATAATTTTATTTAGTCCCGTAGTAATTTTATTTAGTCCCGTAGTAATTTTATTTAGTCCCGTAGTAATTTTATTTAGTCCCGTAGTAATTTTTAGAAAGTGCCGACTTCTTGATAAAAAGTTCCTGACTTCCTGCGAAAAAGTTCCTGTTTTATGCAAAAAAAATGGGCTGAATTTTACTCCAGCCCTCTCAAATGAATAAATAACTCCCAAAAAAGTGTATTAAAAAGGGAATTTAACTGCTTTCATAGTCCATAAAACGCTGCTTAAATGCCTGCCCAATGACAACAGATGACGAGTTGCGCTTGTCAAATCCCGACAAAATCGTCTGACAGGTGGATTTAATCAAGCCCGAACGGCAATCTACGATGCGTTGCTGCATTGTCATACTCTTATTGCCGAAACCTTCCAAGTGGGTCTCAACGACAATTTTATCGCTTTTGAGGATTGGCGACAGAAAGTTGGCTTCTATATGCACGATGACAACGACAACTTCCGTCCAGTCAAGGTCTGTCCCCAAGACGCTTTCTACATAATTTATTCTGCCGAGATCATAATACTGAAAGACGCAAGAATTATTGACGTGATTCAGGGGGTCTATGTCGCTAAATCTGATTTGAATCTCAAGACTGTGCTTGTATTTTTCCATAAGTAACTGACAAAATTTTAAAAATCCTTATTTAGAGACCGCAAAAGTAGTAAAAAAAATGTAATTTTGCAGGCTCATTATGGAAAAAGATAACGAATTCTATATGGCAGAAGCCATCAAAATGGCAGAAGAAGCCGCTAATATTGGCGAAGTTCCCATCGGTGCAGTAATTGTCTGCGGGGATAGAATAATTGCTCGGGCTTACAATATGACAGAGCGGCTTAACGATGCAACAGCTCACGCCGAAATGCAGGCTTTCACCGCTGCATCTGAGGTTATCGGGGGAAAATATTTGCAGCAATGCACTCTTTATGTAACTTTAGAGCCATGTCCGATGTGTTGCGGGGCATCTTTTTGGACGCAGATAGGAGGAATTGTGTATGGGGCGGCAGATGAACGGCAGATAATGGGACATAATGCCAAACTTTATCACCCCAAAACGAAAATAACTGGCGGGGTTTTGGAAAATCAGTGCAGCAAACTGTTAAAAGACTTCTTCAAAAATAAAAGATAATCAAAACTTGTAAGTGAAATGTATATAGTAGATGAACAGAAAGAGCGGAAGGAAATCTTAAAGAAGTATAGAAATTTGATACATCTTGCCTCCAAAGCGACAAATAAAGAGAAGAGACAGATACGAAAAGCCTTCACCGTAGCACTTAATGCCCACTCTGGAGTAAGACGTAAGGGAGGTGAGCCGTATATCTACCACCCTATGGAAGTTGCAAGGATAGCTGCTCAGGATTTAGGTCTCAACTATATGGCTATCGTCTGCTCTCTTCTGCACGATGTTGTGGAAGATACTGAATATACACTCCCCGACATAGAAAGTATTTTTGGCGAAGGAGTTGCTTATATCATTGACGGATTAACTAAGGCAGACCACTTATATAATGAGGAAACTGAGTCTTTACAAGCTGAAACCTTTGTGAAAGTCCTCACTACTATCTCACATGATACGAGGGTAATCCTGATAAAACTCTGCGACCGACTGCATAATCTGCGAACGATAGACATTGTTCCTGAAACAAGCAGGCTAAAAACCATTTCCGAGACGCAAGTTCTTTATATTCCGCTGGCAGAAAGACTCGGCTTATATCAGATGAAGAGTGAGATGGAAGACTTGGTAACCAAGTACAATAATGCAGAAAAGTATAATCAAGTAAAGAGCCTTTTGGAGCAAACAACGGAGGATAGACAGGAATTGTTAGCTAATTTTATTGCTCCAATAAAGCAGGAGATAGCCAGCAAGGGGTACAAAGCTACATATTCAAGCCGAGTTAAGAGTATTACGTCCATTATTCGTAAGATGGATGCCAAGGATGTTAGCTTTGAGGAGGTATATGATAAGTTTGCAATCCGTATTGTGCTTGATACAGTCGGCGAGAAAAAAGATGAACATGAGGCTTGCCTGTCAGTTTATAACATTGTAACAAAAGTTTATGAGGACATTCCGTGGCGTTACCGCAACTGGCTTTCGCGTC
This sequence comes from Bacteroidales bacterium, assembly GCA_031260565.1. Taxonomy (GTDB): domain Bacteria; phylum Bacteroidota; class Bacteroidia; order Bacteroidales; family P3; genus JAISGN01. The sequence goes on along the minus strand of JAISLH010000026.1, from coordinate 10,315 downwards.
CTAAGGACAATGGTTATGAAGCCCTGCATACTACTGTTATGTTTCGGGAAGGAAAATATCGGGGGAAGCGTGTTGAAGTGCAGATACGTACCCGCCGTATGGATGAAATAGCCGAAAACGGATTGGCAGCTCACTACAAATATAAGTTTATAACCGAAGGAGACATCAATGAGAGCTTTGATCAGTGGCTATCGCGGCTTAGAGAAGTTTTGGATAGTAAGGATGATAACTCTATTGACTTTATGAAAGATTTAGAAATCAACATTAAGGGACAAGACATCATTGCTTTCACACCAAGAGGTAGGAAGATTCGTCTTCCTTATCAGGCAACTGTTTTAGATTTTGCCTTTGCTGTTCATACTGACCTCGGCTTAAAATGTATGGGGGCAAAGATAAATTATAATGTTTATCCCATTGATTATGTTCTTCATTCGTCCGATCAAGTGGAGATAATAACGTCTTCTGTTGCCGAGCCGAGTCCTTCGTGGCTTAAGATAGTAAAAACAAGCAAGGCTCGCAAGTCAATACAAGACTATTTCCTTACCAACAATCAGATTCTTGCCGCAAAAAGAACAGACAACAGCATCTTGGAAGAGGCTTATGCCAACACCGATACTATTCTTATTGACAAAGACTGGCAACATCTGCATTATCATATAGCTCATTGCTGTAGTCCTATGCAGGGAGATAGTATTGTAGGTTTGAAAAAAGGTAATGTTATCCACATTCACAGGCTTAATTGCTCTGTTGCCGAAACGGAGATGTCTGTCTATGGCAACAGAATTATCAAAGCAAAGTGGAGAAACAATGAGAACGTAACCTTTTTAGCCGGGATAAAGATTGCAGGCATTGACCGCAAAGGTTTATTGCAGGAACTTACAGGTGTCGTCTCTCATCTTTGGAATGTGAATATACGTGAAGTTAGTATAAAAGGTGCGGACGGTGTCTTTGAAGGCAAACTTAACATCTACGTTTCAAATACTACCATACTTCAAAAGCTCATAGATGATATAGAAAGGTTAGAAGGTGTAACCTCCGTCAGCCGTATCTAAGAATAACTTCAAGACAAATTTCTTACCCTTTTACCCGCACTTACTCCACCCGCAAGAGTTACATTGTTTGCAGCCGTTGGTGAAGATAAGGCTCTCTCCGCATTCAGGGCAACGTTCTCCTCGTACTTCTGTGCCGTCTTTTACATAGTTTTTCAAGGCTCGTACTACTCCGTTTTTCCAAGTATTGATAGTATCAGTGTCAAGATTGAGTTTGGAAATAAGGTCTATTACGTTGGCAATAGGCATTCCGTGACGAAGAATACCTGATATTAGCTTAGCATAATTCCAGTACTCTTTCTTAAACAAGCGTGATAATCCCTCAAAAGTAACGTTATACCCGTCATCATCCTTGTATTGAAAGTCATAACGAGCAGGCTTATCCTTTTCCTTAACTCTTATTATGCTGCCCCGTTGAATAGAATCCGCCAAAGCAGGGAAAGCACTCGCCTTACCACTGAATACTTCATAAGGTCGTCCGTCAAAGATACCAACAAAAGCTACCCATTTCTCATTACCATTGGTGAAACGAATGACGTCAGCGTCTAATTTCTTAGGGCGTTTTGGTGCATTGGTTTCCTTAAAGTCTGTTTTATCGGCGTCATTTTGTTTCTTTTCCGAGCTACCTCCTGTTAAAACACCATCTCTTGAGCCATCGCGGTAGATTGTCATACCCTTGCAGCCGCTTTCCCAAGCCGTTCGGTATATTTTATCAACTATTTCTTCAGATGTTTCTTTGGGTAAATTGACCGTAACAGAGATAGAATGATCAACCCACTTCTGAATAGCCCCCTGCATATTTACTTTGCTCACCCAATCTATGCAATCGGAAGTAGCATTATGGTAAGGTGATTGCTCTATTATCTTAATTAGTTCGGCATCAGTCTTGCCTTCCAAGTCGTAACCATTGATTGTTGCCCACATAACAAACTTATGATGAAGTACAGTGTATTCCTCCCAAGCCTGACCCGACTCGTCAGTAAAAGAAATCTTTGCAGAAGTGTCGTGAGGATTTATTTTCTTCTTCCGTTTGTAGAATATCATAAAGGCAGGCTCTATTCCAGAAGTCGTTTGCGAACAGATACTAACACTGCCCGTTGGAGCAATGGTCAGAAGGGCTATATTACGGCGACCAAACTTAACCATATCTTCATAAAGCTTGCTGTCGGTGTCTTTCAAACGAGCAATGAACGGATTGTTTTTTTCTAATTTAGAATCAAAGATAGGAAACGCACCTCTGTCTTTAGCCATATTGACCGATGAACGATAGGCTGCACAAGCCAAAGTCTTCTGTACTTCAACAGCAAGAGTCGTCGCTTGGTCTGTTCCGTAGCGTAAGCCCATTGCAGCAATCATATCACCTTCCGCTGTAATGCCAAAGCCCGTTCGTCTGCCTTCCAAGCACTTCAATTTGATGTTTAGCCAAAGGTTTCTCTCAACTCGTTTTATCTCTTCATTCTCTGGATCGGCGTCAATCTTGGCAAGAATTTTATCAATCTTCTCTAACTCCAAATCAATTAAGTCATCCATCAGTTTTTGTCCCTTTTCAGCGTGAGATTTGAATAATTCATAATCAAATTCCGCCTTATTGGTGAAAGGATTCTTTACATAAGAGAAGAGATTTATGGCAAGTAACCGACAGCTATCATAAGCACAAAGCGGTATTTCGCCACAAGGATTGGTTGATATGGTCTTAAAGCCGAACGAATCGTAGCAATCGGGCACTGACTCATTGATTATGGTATCCCAAAACAAGACTCCGGGTTCTGCAGCAGCCCAAGCGTTATGTATAATCTTGTTCCATAGCAGGCGAGCGTCTATTGCTTTCTTTATCTTAGGGTTTCGACTATTGACAGGGAATTGTTGAACGTAAGGCTTTCCACTTATAACACAACGCATAAACTCATCATCAATCTTAACCGACACATTAGCCCCAGTTATCTTTCCTTTTGTCATCTTGGCGTCAATAAAATCTTCGACATCCGGGTGTTTTACCGATATTGAAAGCATCAATGCACCTCGTCTTCCGCCCTGTGCTACTTCGTTTGTGGTGTTTGAGTACCGCTCCATGAAAGGAACAATGCCGGTAGATGACAAAGCAGAGTTCTTAACAGGTGACTCCTTAGGGCGAATGTGTGAAAGGTCGTGTCCAACGCCTCCTCTACGCTTCATAAGCTGCACTTGCTCTTCGTCAATCTTCAAAATACCGCCGTAAGAATCGCTTTCGCCGTTATTACCTATCACAAAACAATTAGATAATGACACAATCTGAAAATTATTCCCTATTCCGCTCATAGGACTCCCTTGAGGAATGATGTATTTGAAGTCTTTGAACAAACCATATATCTCTTCAGCCGAAAGAGGGTTCTTATAATTAGCCTCAATCCTCGCAAACTCATTAGCCAAACGCTTGTGCATATCGTCAGGTGTAGATTCGTACAAGTTAGTATTGTCTCTGAGGGCATATTTATCAATCCATGTGTTGGCTGCAAGTTCGTCTGAACCAAAATATTCGGTCGTTGCCTTACGTGCTACGTCAATATCTTTAACCGAAATGCTGTTTTGTCTATCCATTGTTTATTATTATTTTTGTGTTGTGAAAAATCAGACAGCAAAATTACTATTCTATTGCATTGAAAAATCACCATAGCAAAATAAGTTATCAACAACCTATCTTCAAAACCCTCATAGAGCCTTAGAGAATAAAGGATTTGCGATGTTGAAAAAAAAATAGGGGAGGGGATTTGCTAAAACGTTTCAACGATTTGTTTATTTAGCGAACCGCTTTATGCATTCGTTAAATTCTTCTCACTGAAAGGGAAAAAGTGTAATTTTGCCTCCGATAATCAGGTATTCTTTTTCTCATAAAATATCTTGACCCTATTTTTATTTTTAGTACTTTTGCAGAACGAAATTAAACGAAAAATGAAAGGAAATAGAGAAATGAACAACAAGTATCAAAAAACACCAATACAAATTACAGATTTAATACAACAAAATGCCATTAAAAAATATCGCTTTTCCGAAATGCGAACGTGATGATTTTATATAAATTTCATGTAACCTTATTGCAATAATGCAATATTTAACCTTATGGGGATAATATAGTATTTTATCCCTTTTTTCGTGCTTTTTTGTCAAAATAAAACATCTCTTAGGAAATTAAAATGGCAGTTTAGAAATATTCTATTACTTATTGTTACCTACTTTTATTCATTTTTTGCCGTTCTTCCTCTTCCTGCATAGTATTAACCAATTCCTCATATTGTCCTGCTGGCATATCAGTATATCCTAAATCACTTATTTTTGCTATACATTCTTTATATGCTTTGAAGTTACTTTTACGAAACTCTTCATTTTTTAATACTTTTTGTTCCTCTACCAATCCAAAGAACAGCAAGCAATCAGACTTTAACATCAACATTTGCAAATTATCAGGGGAATACGTAAGGGCAGTATTAGCAATTTGCTGAACAAAGGTATCTATTCCATATTTAGATTTATAAGCACTCGCCAAATAGTGCATTGCCAGAACTATATTTTCCTCATCTGATAATGGGTTCATATAAACACCACTTCTTATTCCTTCAACGCTAATATAAAGTTGTTGTATTATCCATTGGTCTCGTGGAAAAGTGCCATTAGTCAATTCTACATTTGTCCATTGTCCCTCTTCATCTTTGTGTTTAACATACAGATGCCTTGGTGCTATTGCCAAAAATGCCTTTGCTCCTAATTCATCACATAATATTTTATACATCAATGGCAATGAGGAACAATTACCTTTCTTTGTCCGCAATAATTTTGTTACAAACATCTTTGAATAGTCTTTTTGCCCCGATATATCTTCAAAATCATAGCCGTAAGGTTGGTTATAGTTTAGAATATTGGTGTCTTTCATAAACATAAAGACAGCCCAGTTGCCTGACGTCTTATACTTCTCAAGATTATTTAGCTTTATAGTATATCTTAGCTTAAAAACTATGCTATCTATCGTTTTACAAAACTTTTCATAATCCAATGTATCTTCACAATATGCATTTTCATACAGCCATATAGCTCTTTTCAAACTCATAGGGCATTTGTCTTGTAACATTTCTAATTGCTCGTTAAAAGCATCTCTAAATAATTGCTTGTTCTCTTCTATTGCTGCTTTATTTGCCTTCTGCCCTTGCAAATTGATAGACAAGACAAATAACAACAATAATGTAAATAACCTTCTCATATTACTAATTTATTTTTAATTTATCTGAAACATTATAATCTTTTTTTGCTTGAACAAACTCCAAACTATCCATTGGACCTATTGTTTTAAGATTTTTTTTGTCTATCAACCAATAGTAAAATACTCCGTCTTCATTTCTCTTATTGTATTCTTCCGCTGTTTCATAACCATATTGCTGTAAATGCCGCTTTTGTTTTGCAATTATAAAATAGTTATCATAATCAAAAGATACTACATCACGAGGAATTTCTCCCCCTTTTGCGGGGTATTCATGATATATGAAATTATTTCCTTTCCCTTCATTCATATATGTATATCCTCGTCCTAAATTTTCATGATAATCACTACAAGCCGCCCCATTAAAAATTAAACAGACAACAATAAGACTGCATGTAAATTTGATTTTTTCATACACAATTATTACCTTGTCCAAGGATGTAAAGGTTGAACTCTTTTACTTCCATATATATTTATATTGTATGGTGTGTCTTGCCCCTGCAAACTTATGGACATAACACACAAAATCACAAGTATAGTTAGTTTCTTCATATTAATTAAGTTCTATCATTAACTACTTTTTTACCACACTACCACCCAGTAAACAATTCTTTGCTGTTTATCGCTTAAAGCATAGCCTCTTGAATAACCATGTTTTAACATTTCTGGCATAACAGGTATAACTTTTATATCATTAGTTGTGTCTATATAATAATATGTTTTATCTAAAAATAGTCCCGATTTTGAGTCTATGCAATAAATTTTATAATCTTCTGGCAACTTGGTTGGAGTTGTGCCACTATCATCAAAAATAGGTAAAACAATATTAGATACCTTATTGATATTTCGCCCAATGAGTTCTTTTTCAAAAACACTATCATCATAATTGACATAAGTAGGAGCATAATCTTTCCATATAGTAGGCATTTCTAACGCAAGTATATAATTAGTATCCAAAACATTAATTATATGCTTTACCTCTTTTTCTATTTTACTTTTAATATTGTAGTAATCATTTTTAGTCTTACATAATGTATTCAAAAATAAATATGTTGGTAGTTTTGAAATAGTGCTAGCCATATTGTGCTTTGATATATTAGAAGATACGCTAATTACATTAACCCTATTCCATTGTGGAAAATGAGACACAATGCTCGCTGGAAAAGTTGACAAACTTTCATTGTACATTTCTCTTCCATCTTTTGAAAAATCATATACTTGCTCTTTCTGTGTGCAACTGACAGATATTAGCACAATAAAAAAAATACTTATTCGCTTCATAATGTATCCGAGTTAATTATTCGGAAAAGTTTATCCATAGGCAATTTATGCTCAACATTTGAGGTATTACTATGCCCATACAAGCTTATAGATAGAACACGCAAAAGTAAAAATGTAGCTGCTTTCTTCATAAGAAATTATCCTTCTTCATAATTTAAGAAGTTATCATCCTTCTTAGGTTTTAGCCAATCTATTATATCTTTTGTCACACCTGATTTTTCCAAAAACATTAGATTATCTTCTATTTCCTGTGATGTACATAATTTAAATTTATAATAGTAGTATTGACTAATAGAGTACCATAATGGAGATGTAAAGGCATCTTCTTCTTGCAATTTGAGAACAGAGTCTACTTCACGTTTTTGTGAAGCGAGAAAACCTTCCACTTCTGTTGTGATTGATTTTATAACATCGTTACACCCTGAAGTATCTCCATTAAATAATAATTGCATTGCTTCAAATCTCTTTTTCAGAACACTTAAAAAATATGGTGGCTGTATCTCCCAATCAATAGTGTCAATAATAGACAATGCTTGCCCATACTTTCTTTGCAAACTCAAAACATCTAATTTTCTTAGTACCATGTTTTGATAATATTTCCACCCATAACAATTTGCGACAACATCATCTAAATAGTATTGTGCTGAGTCTAAAAATGACTTATTAGTTTCATCACTAAAAAAGTATTCGTTAATAAATTCAGCCGATTTTATGCCTTTTTCATCACATTGCATTGCATCAAATTTTGTTTGTGAATTACAAGAAGAATTACACAACATTGTAACAAATAATAGAAATGTAAAGTTTATTTTATTCATAATCTCCTTATTTAAATATTATTGTTTGAGGAGAGTATCTTTGTAATGACCATGTAGATTCTATTCTATCATTGCGATGTACTTGATTGTTGGTCGCTCCTGCTCTAATATGAGCATTAGAAAAAGTTTTGCTGTTATTTATTTGGTTCGCAGGAATTGTTACAGATGCTTGCGTTGGGGTATAGCCTTGCTGTACTATGTAAGATTGAGATGGGACAAGCGGAGCAGTGTAACGCCCATTATTCCCATACCCTACTTCCAAATAACCGCTATAATTTAATTCCAAATCGGGATTAGTGGCTATTGATTTTTGACTCATATAACCTGTAAATGTAACTCCATTAAATGTAATTCCTAATGCATTATTAGCTGCAACGTTATTGGGGTTTAAAGATATATTGGCATTCACTGTGAGAGCTGTATTTACTTTTGTCCTCGTTTTAGATGCAACAATGCCCGGCATAGGGAAAGCTCCAATAAATGCTTCGCCTGTTGGGTTACTATTTTGAGGCTCAAAAGTATTTGGTATACCTAAATCTCTTACAATACTTTCGCCATTAGCTCCAACATATCTGTATCCATTTGGTGTGTTAGCAGGAGATTTAACATTATCCATCCATTGATATTGCCCAGTCTTTGAATTTTGTACCCAATCATCTTCCATTCCGTTTGGGTCAATCTTCATAATAGGGTTGTTACTGCAATAAGCATACGGTGATTGGTGCGGATACTTGCTTGCTTTTGGGTCAGGATTGAGCCAAATTAAAACATCATCAGGGTTAATCCAAAACGTTTTAATCAGAGCATCACTTTCACCGAGCAAGTACGCAATAGACTTTTCAAAATCTATTACCATTGCCTTGATTTCCGAAGTTGTATCAGAATTGATTATTCGGAAAAGTTTATCCATTGGCAATTTATAGTCATATTCAGACTTGTAGCCAAATTTCTCATACGGATTGGTGTTTTGAGCCAATACATTCATACCTGCCGCTGTTAAAATCACTAATAACAGACTTCTTTTACCAATTTTTGCCATAGATGTTTCGTTTTTTTGATTTGCAAATATACTATTTTTTATTTTATCAAGCTGTTTCTGTGTGTCAAAGCGTGGAATTAACGCCTATCCCCGATATAGTAGGTATCTGCTAAAGACCTGTAAGAACTGAGAAAACAATTAAAAACCAACGCCGCAAAGCATTGACTTATTTTGTTCTTACTTATAGTTCAATTAGCAGATTTCACTATATAAATGAAGATAATAATCACGTCAAAAAGACGCTTTTTCACGGCGACAAAAGTACAACTTTTTTTTGAATGTGCAAAATTATTCATCAATTTTTATCAAAAGTACCACTATTACTAATGCTATATTTTCATAAAGATTTTTTTTGTACCTTTGCAGAAACAAAACGCTACAATCTTATGACAGCACAATATCAAAAAACATCATCGCAAATTATAGATTTAATGCAGCAAAATGCCATTAAAAAATATTGCTTTTCCGAAATGCGAACGTGATGATTTTATATAAATTTTATAATATGATATTGCAATAACGCAATATATAACCTTATGGGGATAATATGATATTTTATCCTCTTTTTCGTGCTTTTTGCCAAAAATAAAGCGGCGTTTCAGCGTCACGAAACGCCGCTTTAGAAAATTAAAACGCCGTTTCGTTCAGATGAAGTAGTGTTTGGACAAAATCATTACTTTTTTTGCAAAAATGGAGTGAAATTTTCCCAAAATTAAGTGAAAAATGGGCTTTTTTAACCTTAATTTTGATAATTTTTTAGTCTGATTTCGCTGTTTTTTACGAGTGTTTTGTGTAAATTTTGCTTTGTTTATATGTAATTATTTTGCCTATTTTTAGCGGCAATTTTGCACATCATTTTAGCAATTTAAGACCAAAGAAAAAGATAGAGCAATTACTCTATCTTTCTGTTTTATTTGTTATGAACTTTCATTGATAATCAGAAATAAAAAGAGGTTAGGGTAGGGGTGAAAGGAAGTTTTTTAGTATTTTTGCAGCCGAAAAACTAACTATTATCTATGAAGACATCTATAATTGTGGCACTTAGCCTGCTATCTCTTTCATCTTTTTCCTGCAAAGGGCAGCCTCAGTCGTCTTATGTGAAGATTGATACTATCGTCTTCCCAATCAAGGACTTCAAACCTCCACAAGACTCTGTCAAAATAAACATCCAATCTGCCGACACCTTATATTATGGTGACACATCAAGCGTATGTCAAGCCGATAGCTTCTACCATTTAACTAAATATGTGCCTGTGAAATGCAAATTAAAGTTTACCGACATCAAACCCGACAAAGGCGATAGCAAACAGAAATTATGCGTGGCGGCAGCCTTTACTTCAAAGGAACTGATCTATGTTGTAGGTGATTATGTTACGCAAGGGAGGTTTGTCGGACAAGAACCTGATGTGGAGAGTGGCTATTGTGTTATCATAAATGGGCGTCCTGTTATTAGACCTCTTGACAATCAGGTAGATAAATATATAATTCGTGCCGTTGAAACAAAGGGAGATTTCTTTAGACAAATGCTTTTGATCTATGATTATGAAGTTGTACAATGCACTATATTTGATAAATATCGCCCAACTTACCGCAGGGCATTGGTGGAACAAGGTAAAGGTCAATTTTTTGTGGTGGAAAGTGAAGAGAGAATAAGCATTTGTGATTTTCAAACGATGCTTGTGAAACTTGGTGTGAAGAATGCGATTTATTTAGATATGGGAACGTGGAGCGAAGGCTTTTATAGAGACCGGTATAATGAAGTTGTGCCCATCGGCAAGCAGACTTTAAGCACAAAACATCAAACAAATTGGCTTGTCTTTGAGCAAATCAAATAAATTTTTCATTATTTTTCTTTTCTGAAATCTTGTTTTGTCGTGTTGATACGGCGGTTGGTTGGAATAAAATA
>JAISLH010000128.1 GCA_031260565.1 Bacteroidales bacterium | reverse complement strand
AACGCAGTATATAACTTTATGGGGATAATATGGTATTTTATCCCCTTTTTCGTGCTTTTTGCCAAAATTAAAGTGGCGTTTCAGCGTCACGAAACGCCACTTTAGAAAATTAAAACGGCGTTTCGTTCTGATGAAGTGGCGTTTGGACAAAATCGTATTAAAAAAAGGGCAAAACAGAGCGGGAAAAGGTTGTTTTTAATCTGTTTTTTGACAAAATTTATGCTAAAAATAGCTGATTTTAATGAGTATTTTATGTAAATATTGCTTAATGAAAATACAATTATTTAGGTGGTTTTTTGCGACAATTTTGTACATCATTTTTATAATTTAGGGATAAAAGAAAAAGATAGAGTATTTGCTCTATCTTTCTGCTTTGTTTGTTATGAATTTTCATTGATAATAAATTTGTTAATAGATAACACCCAATCTGAAACATTACCCACTTACTTATCAATTTCATTTCCGTATATGTTTATCAGCTCATTCATTGTCTTAAAATTAGACGTATCGTAGTCCGCAAGAATACTTACTATTTTATTGTTAATTGTTCTGATTTGAAAACTGCAATAAGCATTTTTGAATACTCTCCTCTTGGTGATTTCATTCTTATTTTTATAAACATTTTCCATAAAATAGGCGGGCTCTTCATAGTCGGCTACAAAAGAAAAGTATTCCTCTTGTTCAGTAAGAACAAAATAATCAGTCGCCATTTGATTGTCAGCATAATGCACCAATATAGGAAAGGTTTTATAAGTAAAATAAGCATTGCCTTTTTGAATAAAAAAATCATCAAAATGTGAATGTGCTGTTTTTATTCTTTGAATAACATTGATGTTAAATGAACAAGTATCTAAACCGTTTGTGTCGAACGATAATTCTATTGCTATGTTCTTTTGCAAAGGACTTAATTTTAATATACTATCCAATACCGCATAAACAATATCATTTTTAACCTCAACTATACAGTATTTCACGGAAAACATTTCATCTAATTCTGTTTGCGAAAGTATCGTATGATAATCACCTTCGTCTTTATACGTTTGTTTGCAAGAACATAAACCTATTATTACTAAAATAAGTATTAGTTTTTCCACTTTGATTTTCTTTCTGTACATTTGTTTCTATCTTTATTGCTATAATTTAAATAATTACCTCTATTGTAAATTTCGGTAATAACATTTGAAGCTGTTTCTTGTAATTTGTTTCTAAACCATATATCATTATCAGAAGGTGTTATTTGGTAATTGCAGCAATGTATTTTTATTATAACCATTCATAGCTAGTCCTTTTGAAGTGTGCAAAGTTACTAAATTTATTTGAAAACAACACTTTATGAAAATATTTTTCACATTGGCAATAAAAGTACTCCATTTTATTTTTATTATTTGTACCTTTGCAAAACGAAATTGAACAATGAATAACAACAAATAAGATTATGACAAATAAATATAAAAAAACATCAATGCAAATTACAGATTTAATGCAACAAAATGCTATTAAAAATTGCCGCTTTTTAGAGTTGCGAACGTGATGGTTTTATATAAACTTTATGTAACTTTATTACAATAACGCAATATATCACTTTATGGGGATAATATGATATTTTATCCCCTTTTTCGTGCTTTCTGCCAAAATTAAAGTGGCGTTTCAGTGTCACGAAACGCCACTTTAAGAAATTAAACCGGCGTTTCGTTCTGATGAGGTGACGCTTGGACGAATCCATTATTTTTTTTACAAAAATGAGGTGAAATTCTACCAAAATTAAGTGGAAAAATGACGCTTCTAACCTTAATTTCGTTAATTTGTTAGTCAGATTTCTCTGTTTTGGAGGAGTATTTTATGTAAATATTACTTCGTTAATATATAATTATTTCGCCTGTTTTGAGCGACAATTTTGAACATCATATAGTTTTTGAAGACGCAAAAAAAAGGCGAAGCTCCATAAATGAAACTTCACCTCAACAATGAAAAAATCAAGTATATTTACTCGCCTAATTTAAGACGCTTAAATTCTGTTACTGTTAGGTCTTTGTCGTTTTCTTTTAAGTAATCACCAACACTCTTCTTATTTTCACGGATAAAGTCTTGACTTAGCAAGGTGCTATCCTTAAAGAATTTGTTTAGCTTTCCTTCAGCAATTTTCTCAATCATATTCTCTGGCTTGCCTTCCTCTCGGATTTGAACACGATATATCTCCAATTCTTTTTCTATAACGTCCGCTGAAACTGTACCTCTGTCCAAAGCAACAGGTGCCATTGCCGCAACCTGCATTGCAATCTCTTTTCCTTGAGCATCAAAGCCCGCTTTAGAAAAACCAATTATACTTGCCAAGCCATTACCTTGATGAATATAAGCGTATGTTACAGGTGCTTCAACATATTGGTAGTGCGTCATAGCTATCTTTTCACCTATTTTAGCCACCTGCTCTACTATCATAGTCTCAACACTTGTTCCTGCAATATTCAAAGCTAAAACCTCTTCGGCAGTCTTCGCCTTTGAAGCTATCGCAGCGTCAAGGACAGATTTGGTAAAGGCGACAAATGCTTCATTCTTTGCAACGAAGTCTGTCTCGCAATTCATCATAATGATTGCAGAGAAAGTCTTGTCTGTATTAACACCTGCTAAAACAACTCCTTCGCTTGCGTCACGGTCAGCACGCTTTGTAGCCAACTTTTGACCTTTTTCACGAAGATAGTCTATAGCCTTGTCCATGTCTCCATCACATTCAACCAAAGCTTTTTTACAATCCATCATTCCCACACCCGTACGTTGCCTTAACTCATTAACGAGTGCTGCTGTTATATTTGCCATAAATTCTCCTTTTTTTTATTTGTTACTTTAGTTTTTTGAAATAGGTTTCTTTGCAATAGGTTTGCGAGGACGCTTTGCAGACTTTTCATCTTCTGCAATTTCCTTTACCTTTTTCACTCTTGCTTCATCACTACCCTTCTTTGTGCTTTCGTCTTCGTCCATAAGTTCTATGTTGGAAGCCTTTGCTTCAGCTCTTTCTTCCTCTTCTTGGTCACGAGCGTCCTTGTTCATCTTTCTTTCACGGAGACCTTCTTCTATTGCATCACACATATATCTAAGGACAAGTGCTATTGCCTTTGAAGCGTCATCGTTAGAAGGGATAGGGAAGTCTATCAATTCAGGGTCGCAGTTTGTATCCACCGTAGCAAAGGTAGGAATACTAAGACGGCGTGCCTCTGCCACAGCAATGTGCTCTTTGTTCATATCAATAACAAAGATTGCTGAAGGCAAGCGATTCAAATCTGCTATTGAGCCAAGATTCTTTTCCAATTTTGCTCTCTCACGAGTTATCTGCAAGCGCTCACGCTTTGAAATTGCCGTTGAGTTCTTATCGTTGATAAGTTTATCCAACGTGTGCATTTTCTTAACCGCTTTACGAATGGTAACAAAGTTGGTAAGCATTCCGCCGGGCCAACGCTCGGTAACGTAAGGCATATTAACACGGCTTACTTCCTGTGCTACGATGTCCTTAGCTTGTTTTTTGGTAGCAACGAATAAGATAGTCTTACCCGATTTTGCTATTTGCTTCAAAGCGGCAGCTGCCTCGTCAGCCTTTGCTGCTGTTTTGTGCAAGTCAATAATGTGAATGCCGTTGTGTTCCTTAAATATATAAGGAGCCATTTTAGGATTCCATTTTCTTTTGAGGTGTCCAAAATGAACACCTGCGTCGATCATTTGTTCAAAATCTAACATTGTTTTTTTCTTTAATCTGTTTACTTTCCTATTATCTAAATCAACCCGCAAGTAAGTATCTTTTGACAACACGTCTTGCAAGTTTGGATACTAAACCAATATCCAATGATATTAACGTTTGCTGAATTGGAAACGCTTACGAGCTTTTTTCTGACCCGGTTTCTTACGTTCAACCATACGGCTGTCTCTACGCAATAAGCCTTTTGCCTTCAAAGCTGGGCGATCTTCAATATTTACTTCACACAAAGCACGAGCAATACCCATACGAAGTGCTTCTGCTTGACCAGAAGTGCCACCGCCGTCTAAGTTTGCCTTAACATCAAACTTGTCTCCCGCACCAACGGTCTCCAAAGCCTGACGACAAACATATTGCAACGGAGCAGTAGTGAAATAATCTTTGTAATCCTTACCATTAACCGTGATATTGCCGTTACCAGCCTTCATATAAACACGGGCAACAGCACATTTTCTTCTACCTATAGTGTTGATAACTCCTTCCATATCTCTATCTGATTGAATTTATATTAACTTCCTTTGGTTGTTGTGCCTGATGAGGGTGTTCCGCAGAGGCATAAACATAAAGATTTCTGTACAACTGGCGACCTAAGCGGTTCTTTGGCAACATACCTTTAACGGCATGCTCCACTACTCGTTCAGGAAATTTAGCCAAAACATCTCTTGGTGTTGTGAAACGTTGTCCTCCCGGGTAGCCCGTATGACGAACATACACCTTATCCGTTAGCTTATCTCCTGTAAATCTCACCTTATCAGCGTTGATTATGACAACATAATCGCCACAATCCGAATTAGGTGAAAAGCAAGGTTTATGCTTTCCTCTCAAAAGGTTAGCCACTCTGGTAGCCAAGCGTCCTACCACCATATTCTCAGCATCTACTATCAACCATTCTTTATTAGAATTTTCCTTATTGACGGATACCGTTTTGTAACTTAAAGTACTCATTTTTGTTTCTTTTACTTCAATATTTATAAACTATAAATCATTTGGTCAGTCTTTAGCAACGGGCATTGACAATCAACTAACGTAATGATAAACAATTCACTAAATGCTGGTTTTATGGATAATAATTAGCGTAAAACCTACATTTATGAGGGTGCAAAGATACAACATTTTTCTCAATTACCAATACTTCCGTCATTTATTTTGCAAAAAGTCTCTCAAATTGCCGCTTTGATTTGATGAATTGGAGCAATAATTATATTTTTATCTCACAAAACTTACACAAACAACTCATTAAAAACAGCGAAATCTGACTAAAAAATTAACAAAATTAAGGTTAAAAATGCCATTTTTTCACTTAATTTTACTCATTTTTCACCTCATTTTCCCGAAAAAAACAATGATTTTGCCAAAACGCCACTTCATCAGAACGAAACGCCGTTTTAATTTTCTAAAGTGGCGTTTCGTGACGCTGAAACGCCACTTTAATTTTGGCAAACGACAAAAAAAGGGGATAAAATATCATATTATCCCCATAAAGTTATATATTGCGTTATCGCAATATCATATCATAAAATTTATACAAAACCATCAGGTTTTTAATAGGCAAAACAGGTGGTTTTTAATGGCATTTTGCTGCATCAAATCTGTAATTTGTTGTAATGTTTTTTTATATTTATTTGTCATAATCTTATTATTGGTTGAGAGTGCAAAGGTACAAAATTTTCTTTTACGAAAATCAGGGATTGGAATATTGAAATATTTTGACAAAATGATGGTTTATTTTTGTCATTTGGATAAAAAGTTGTACTTTTGTTGCCATTAAATACAGCAAAAAAAATATTAAGTTGTCTTTAAACCTTAGTGATTATGAAGAATATAGTGTGTTTATTTATTGGTATGGGTATGCTTGTTTCCCAATTATCTTCGCAGGTACTTGATGGTATTGGTACGCACGATAAAAAGGTTGTGTCTATTAACTTCGTAATCTTCATAGATGCTAAATTACCTGATGGTCTAATGCAGGGTTATTTTGAATATATAGACACCTTACACCAGAAGCAGATAGTCAATTTTTATTATGTTCCGGGAGATATTAGATGCGAAAGAGAAGAATATGATAAGTTTGAGTTATTTCCACCTCTCAATGACAAAATAGATATGTATTTGAATTATAGGGATAGAATGGAAAATATGTATGACCCTACTGACCGTGTCTATCTTATACCATTGTCTTTGTTTGACATTCATGCAGGGTCTGTCGTTTTGATGATAGCAAACATAGATAAGAAACATGGAATCTACACTGCAGATTCATATGCGGACCACATTGTTGGTCTTGCAAACGCTAATAATAAGGTAATAAAAGAAGGAAGAAAACTGCGTGAAGATTATTGGATAAGAAAGCAGGAATACAGAAAGACACATAACATATTTGAAAGAATGTGGAATGCGGTACGAAGAGTTTTTTGGTAATGTTTAAGATGGGTACTATTCTCATAATATAGTCTAATACTCTATATGGATTAAAATAAGAACATTAAACAGGAAAAGGAATGCCTGTTTGCTGCTATATCAATAAATAATTATATCTTTGCACAGCCAAATGACGGAGAAAATGGCTAAAAAAAGTCTTTATTACATATAATAATTGTAGTAAAGCAACGTTTAAGGGTAGGAATATAAAAAAAAAGATAACTATGGATATTGTTGAATTAAACGAGAAGATTCAAAAGGAAAGTGCCTTCGTAGATAGCATTATGTTTGAGATGCAGAAGGCTATTATTGGACAAAAGAATATGGTGGAGAGGCTTATTATTGGGCTGTTATCCGATGGTCATATTCTCTTGGAAGGTGTGCCGGGTTTGGCAAAGACAGCGGCTATTACATCATTGGCTAAAATAATTGATGCCAAGTTTAGCAGGATACAATTTACACCCGATTTGCTACCAGCAGATGTTGTGGGGACGATGATTTACAGCCCGAAGGAAGAAGTCTTTAATGTAAAGAAAGGTCCTGTTTTCTCAAACTTTGTCTTGGCAGATGAGATAAACCGTGCCCCTGCAAAGGTTCAATCGGCTTTATTGGAAGCAATGCAGGAGCGACAGGTTACTATTGGAGAGCAGACATACAAATTACCATCTCCTTTCCTTGTGCTTGCAACGCAAAATCCTATTGAACAGGAAGGAACATATCCTTTACCGGAAGCACAATTAGACCGCTTTATGATGAAGGTCGTCATTACTTATCCGAGCAAGGAAGAAGAAACGGAGATATTACGCCAACAGATTTTCGCCCAAAAGCAACAGCTGAACGCAATCATAAAACCAGAGCAGATATTATACGCAAGGAAGGTTGTAGAAGAGGTTTATATAGATAAGAAAATAGCCAATTACATAGCCGATATAGTCTTTGCAACCCGTTTCCCTGAGCAGTATAACTTGCCACACTTAAAACCATTTATAGCCTTTGGAGGTTCGCCTCGTGCAACAATCAATTTGGCATTGGCTTCACGTTCGTATGCCTTCATAAAACGGCGTGGTTATGTTATCCCAGAAGATGTTCGGGCTATCTGTATGGATGTTATGAGGCATAGGGTAGGTCTTACTTATGAGGCAGAGGCTGAAAACATAACGACAGAAAATATTGTAAATGAAATTGTAAATAGAATAGATGTTCCGTAAATGGAGAGCGATTTATTAAAGAAGGTTCGGAAGATAGAAATTAAGACCAAGCGGTTGTCGGCTAACATCTTTGCCGGGCAATACCATTCTGCATTCAAGGGAAAAGGTATGGCTTTTAGTGAGGTGAGGGAATACAATTATGGAGACGAAATACGCTCTATTGATTGGAATGTTACGGCAAGATTTAATCATCCTTTTATCAAGGTATTTGAGGAAGAGAGGGAGATGACGGTTGTGTTGCTGATAGACGTCAGTGGCTCTACTTTCTTTGGAACGGATAAGGTTTTGAAGAGTGAAATCATAACCGAAATAGCCGCTGTGTTGTCCTTTTCAGCCATTGCAAACAACGACAAAGTAGGTGTTATTTTCTTTTCTGACAAGATTGAAAAGTATATTCCCCCTAAGAAAGGCTCATCTCACATTCTCCGCATAATAAGAGAACTGCTTTCCTTTAAGCCAAGCGAAAACAAGACATCATTTGAAGTTCCGTTGAAGTTTTTCTGCTCGGTCATTAAGAAGAGAGCAACCTGTTTTCTTATCACAGACGGTTATGGTACTTTTGATGAGCAGCCTTTGAGAATAGCAGCAAACAAACACGATTTATCTGTAATAATGGTAAGGGACAAACGTGAATACACCTTGCCGAACATAGGACTTATGCAAATCAAAGACGCCGAAAGCAACCACACCATTTGGATTGACACAAGCGACAAACAGCAGATTAAATCCTTTACCAACTTCCGCAAGCAGCAGGACGAGTCTATGACTATGCAGTTAAAGCGTATGGGAATAACCAACGTTAGTTTGCTGACGTCCGATGATTATATTAAGGCTTTGATGAAGCTGTTTTCAATCAAAAACTAAGATGACAGGTTATTTGAAAGTAAATATGAGCAATTTGGAATGTATAACAGGATAATATACATGTATAACAAGTTAGAATACATGTATAACAAGTCAATATACATGTATAACAAGTCAATATACATGTATAATAAACCGCTTTTGACGCAATATTATCAATAAAGAGAAATGAAAAAAACAATAATAACACTTATTCTTACCATAATATATGCCATTGGGTGCTCGGCTCAACAGGTAGCCGTTGAAATAAGCCCAAAGAAGATACATATTGGTGAGAGGATAACGCTGTCATTTAATATCCCTGCACGTGGAGAAATAATTGCTGACCAAACAATCAAAAACGATACGTTGGAACTGATTTCTATCAATCAAAGCATCACTGAGCAGGACGGCAAACAGGTAGCACAATTCAGAGCATATTTCACATCATTTGTTGAAGGTACTCACCGCATTCCAAGTATTGTTGTCATTGATATGGATACGGCAACACGAAAGCAAATCAGGTATTACACCGATAGCGTAGAGTTTGTCGTTGTCCCCTACCCTGTTGATACAACAAAGATAGAGCCAAAGGATATAAAAGATATTATGTCGGAAAGGTTTTCAATTAGCGAGATACTTCCGTTAATATGGTTGCTGCTTGCTATTGTTGGGGTTAGTCTTGGGTTATATTTTTTGGTGCGTTATCTTAAAGGCAAACAAAGACACATACCTGTAATCACTGCTAAAGCTGTGCCACAAGAGCCTGCCGATGTTAGAGCCTTGCAAGCCTTAGAGGTTTTGAAACTCAAAAGACTTGCCGAGAATGGACAGAGAAAGCTCTATTATTCTGAAATGACGGATATATTACGTAATTTTCTTATGGAGGGCTTTGGAGTATATGCTATGGAGATGACAACATCTGAAATCGTCCTTGCTTTACAACAACAGGCGAATGACATAACCGATACTGAGAATCTTACACGTCTGCAATACATACTTTCAACTGCCGATTTGGTTAAGTTTGCCAAGTATGAACCTGATAGCTATGTTGATGACAAATGCTTAAATATGAGTAAAGACTTCGTTGTTAATGCCACAAGAAAGGAGGCTGATGATGTTCAATAACTTGTCTTTTCTCAATCCGCAGTATTTGTTTTTGCTTTTGGCTGTACCATTGTTAGTGCTGTGGTATTGCTATTTCAATCGCCGCCGCAAGACACCGGTAACTTATTCTCAAATATCAGCCTTTGGTAAGAGGAAAACTTGGCGTATTCGTTTGCGGTTTATTCCTGATGTTTTGCGTTTGTTGGTCATAATATTGCTTATCATTGCCATTGCCCGCCCTCAGTCTTATTGGAGCAGAACCCAAAAGGATAAGGAAGGGATAGATATTGTTTTGGCTATGGATATTTCATCTTCTATGTTGGCGGAAGACTTCAAACCTAACAGACTTGAGGCAGCAAAGGCAGTTGCAAAAGATTTTGTTGAAAAACGGCAGGACGATAACATAGGCATAATAGCCTTTGCAGGGGAAAGTTATACTCAGTGTCCTCCGACTATTGACCATATTGTTGTTCAGGAACTGCTTGGCAAATTGACTACAGGGCAGATTGATGACGGGACTGCAATAGGTGATGGTCTTGCAACAGCAGTCAATCGTATAAAAGATAGCAAGACAAAGAGCAAAGCAATAATTCTGCTGACAGACGGAATGAACAATCTTGGCTCAATAGACCCACTGATGGCAGCCGAAATAGCCAAGAAGTTTAACATCAGGGTTTATACCATAGGCGTTGGAAACAATGGTCTTGCCCCTTTCCCTTATGATACTCCATTTGGTAAGCAGTATCAGTACGTGGAGGTGAAGATTGATGAAAAGTTACTCAAAGAAATAGCAAAGGAAACCAACGGCAAATACTTCCGCTCCACAAACAAAAAGTCGCTACAGACAATCTTCGGTGACATAGACAAGATGGAGAAAACGGTTATTGACACCACGCTTTTTGAACAGAAAGACGAGCTCGGTATCTTCATCATAGCCATAGCTTTATTGTTGTTCATCTCAGAGGAATTATTAAGAAAGACATTGTTTAACACAAAACCATAGAAATTGTTATGAGATTTGAAAATCCGCAATACTTTTATCTGTTATTTGCAATACTATTGTTTGTCGGTTTGCATTTGCTTTACCTTTGGAAGAAGAAGAAGGCTCTAACGGCATTTGCAGACAAAGAAAGCCTAATCAAAATTATCCCGCAGCTGTCTATTGGCAAGCAAAATCTTAAGTTTATTATATGGAACGTGGCATACTTCTTTCTTATTTTTGCTATGGCAAACCCGCAGGTTGGGACAACAATAGGCAAAAAAGCCAGAAAGGGAGCAGATATTATGGTATGTCTTGATATTTCCAACTCAATGCTGGCTGAGGATATAAAGCCCAATCGTCTTATAAGAGCAAAGCAGGCTATCTCAAATGTTATTTCGCAGTTAGAAACAGACAAGATAGGGTTGGTGGTCTTTGCCGGCAGCTCTTATGTGCAACTTCCGCTTACCTCTGACTATGGAGCGGCTAAAACGTTTATTGATATTGTTACCCCTGAAATGATAAGCAATCAAGGCACAGCAATAGGTGAAGCATTGGAAAGAGCTATGGAGTCATTGGAAAAAGAAAAGCAACACAAGGCAAGGACGATAATAGTCATTTCAGATGGCGAAGACAATGAGCAAGGTGCTGTTGAGGCTGCAAAGGTGGCTAAAAGCAAAGGGATAATTGTTAATACTATTGGCTTGGGTAGCGGAGAAGGTGTGCCGATACCTTTGCGTGTTATTGGCAACAGGCAGGATTACAAAAGGGACAATATGGGAGAAATTGTTATGACCAAGCTAAACGAAGACATTTTGAAACAAATCGCAAAGGCAGGTGGCGGAACATATATCCGAGCCAACAATACATCAATAGGCATTGACGATATACTTTCCTCAGTCAATAAAATGGACAAAAATGAGTACGAAGCATACACCTACAATGACTATGACGACAGATTTGCTCCCTTTGCCTTTATTGCCTTACTCCTAATTGTTGCGGAATTACTAATCTTTGAAAGGAAGAACAAGTATATCAACCGCAAGTTTTTCTTTAATAAAGACTAATTATGACGATGAAAAAGAGTTTAACAATCATATCCATACTGCTTGTTTTCATTTCCTGTGATGAGAAAAAGAATACATTTAGAGATGCCAACGATTTGTATCAGTCAAAGGCTTATAAACAGGCAGAAAAAGAATATCGCCGTGTGCTGACTATGGATTCCACTTACAGCAAAGCGTTTTTCAATCTGGCAAATGCTCGTTATCGTCAGGGCGACACTACCGCTATGGAGACGGCTATGAACAACTGGCAAAAGGCTTATGACTTATTTGATGAGAAGGACTCATTAGCAAAAAGCAGTGTAATCTATAATCAAGGCAATGTGAAGTTTAAGCAGGCAATAGATACATCTTACTTCCCTCCTTCCTACAATTACGGACTTTTAAAGGAGGCTGCGGAGGATTATAAGAAGGTTTTGCGGCAATTTCCTAACGATACCGCTGCCCGCTACAACCTTACGCTCATCAATCATCTGCTTTCTCAACAGCCCAAAAACAACAAAAAGAATAAGCAGCAACAACAAGACCAGCAACAGCAACAATCACAGAATCAACCACAACAACCGCAGCAGCCAAAACAACAACAGCCTCCGCAATCGGCAGCTCAGCAAAAGCAAAACAAAGACAAGGAAGACATAAATCGTATGCTTGAAGCCTTGAAAAACAACGAGCGAAACACTCTGAAAAAGTTAAAAAAGAACGAAAAGAAGCAACCGAACAAGTACCAGACGGATAAAGACTGGTAAAGCAGCTTTTGGTTTTAGCCCAACACATTACATCTTATTAAAGCAGCGTTTCAACTTTTCCAAACACTGCTTTATTTTATCTTTCCTTTGTTTCAACATTCTCAAACGCTATCTTATTTTCACCAAACACCACTTTAACTTACTCAAACGCCGTTTCATTTTGCTGAAGTGGCGTTTCATTTTCGTTTGATGTACATCTTATTTTCATTAGATGTACGTCTTATTTATTTTTGATGTACGTCTAATGAAAATAAGATGTACATCAAACAAATTTATAACAGCGTTTGGTGAAAATAAAACAGCGTTGAGGTAAGTTATTATGGCGTTTGAGGAGGCTAAAATGGCGGTTGAATGAAGCGAAATGAAAATTTATTTTGTTAAAATGTCACATAATATTAAAAAAATGTGTATATTTGCACCCTAAAAAAATTATAAAACTATGAAAGTAAAATTATTATTATTAGGGGCTGCATGTGCCATAATATTTGGCTTTAATTACAATGTTATAAATGCCCAAAATGTCAATCAATCGCAAGCGTGGAAAGACAAAAGTTCTATTTGGAAAGAATTTAGGAAAAACTACTCCTATCAATTTCAAATTGTAGGTGAGAAAAAGTATGATGACGGCAGCAGATTGTTGTTAATATCAGAGCCACCACCCCATACTAAATTGGATTCTGTCAGAAAAATATTTGGAAAATATATTTCCAATGATACTGTTTTTCAACATAAAATAGGTTATGACGGATGGGTTAAGGATATTATTATTTGTACGAAGGAAATTCCTGATAATGAGTTTCTGTCTGTTTTGCAAAATCTTCAAAAGTATTTATTCCACACAGATTATAAGGCTTATGCCATTCCTTTGCCTATTCAAAGTTCTGCGGAACATTTTTTGGCAGAAAATTTAAACTATTTAGTAACAAGTGATGAATTGTACTCTTGGTTTTTGGAAACAAATACGGATGTTGAAAAATTTGTAACAGAACAGAATGCTCAACCAAAATCATTAAGGCAAATTTTCAATGGCAACAATAGTGATGGTATTTATTTCAGCGAAAAACCCGGCTTTGTTACATGGGTATTGCATAAAAATTCAAACATTGATAACAAAAAAGAAGATGCGAGAAAATTTGCGTTAGATGGTGATTTGATTTTTGGAGCAATAAATAGTGGTGATTATGTAGCCATTATAGCAAGAGAAAGAGAAGTCTCTGTTTTGTCATTGCCGCCATTAAGGGTTGAAATGATGTTATTGTTGGCAAAAAACATTAATAAAGAAGAATTAGGACAAAGTTTTGAAAACGCATATTGGTTTCTGGGGAAGCAGCAAAAAAATGATAATAAAGATTGGTTTTTTGCGTGGCTTTGTGACGAGCTTGTAAATACAGAATATGGAAACTTGCTAAATCAATGTGATTATAATCTAAAAGATTGGACAGACAGCAATACTTTAAAAGGATATTATGATTATAGTGATGAGCCTTATAAATATCCATTTTCAAAGGCATTGCACGACAGTTTGAACGCACAAAGCATAGTTTATAATTGGAGTTCAGAAGCATTAACATATACTTATGAATATAAAAGTCCGTATAGTATATTGGCATGTTTGGGAGGAACAGGATGCTTACCAATAACGTATATTCTAGAATGGGAAAACAAAGTGGATAGTGTTGATATAAGTCCTT
>JAISLH010000103.1 GCA_031260565.1 Bacteroidales bacterium | reverse complement strand
TTCGGTAGGTATATACCAAAAATTCGGTAGGTATATACCAAACGTTCATTTGCTATATACCAAATTTTCATTTGGTATATACCTACCGAATTTTTGGTATATACCTACCGAATTTAAAGTGGCGTTTGGAGGAGATAAAACAGCGTTCTGCTAAGTTGTTACAGCGTTTGGTGAAGTTGTAACATTATTTGGAAATTCTACAATGGCGGTTTCTCTATATAATAAGGTGTATGCTCCCTATAATTTAGATGTGCGGGCTTTTGAGGTGAGAAATGGAGAATGCAGATGTTGGTTTTGGGGAATTTTTGAGGGATTGGAGGGAAATATATGAGTATTTTAAGAGTTTTTTGTTTGAAATGATGTTTGTTTTTGTAGTTATAAATGGCTGTAAAATAGACTATTGATAAAATAAAGTGAAAAAAAATGAAGTTTTTGCTTGCAGATATGAGAAAAAAACTTACTTTTGCAGTGTCTTATTAAACTAATACACTAAAAATATAGAAGTATGGTAGAATTAAACAACGTTACTTTCAGCTATAGTCATAAAAAGCGGAATATAGTTGAGAATCTTGACCTCAGAGTAGAAAGAGGTTACGTTCACGGCTTGCTTGGCAAGAACGGAACAGGCAAAACAACACTATTGAAGTTGATTTGCGGACTTTTATTTCCCGACAATGGCGAAATAAATATTGATGATTTCACTCCCAAACAGAGGAAAACAGCATTCTTGTCCGAAATCTTCTTCCTGCCTGAGGAGTTTGACGACATCAAAATCTCAATCAAAACTTACGCAAAGATAAACTCAGCGTTTTATCCTAAGTTTTCGCAGGCGGATTTTGAGCATTATCTTGAGGAATTTGAGATAACTGACCTCAAACAAAAGCTTTCAAAGCTGTCTTACGGCACAAAGAAGAAGGTCTTAATTGCTTTTGGTTTAGCAACTCACGTTAGTTATATGTTCTTAGACGAACCTACTAACGGGCTTGATATACCTTCCAAAACGCAATTTAGAAAAATCGTCCTCAAAGCAATGAATGAGCAGACGACAATGATAATTTCAACACATCAGGTTAGGGATTTACATAATCTGATTGACAACATTATCATTATGGATAAAGCCTCAATCCTGCTCAACGCCACAACCGAACAGATAACTCAAAAGCTATGGTTTGGATTGGAGGAAAGGAACGAAGGCAATGTTATTTACAAAGAAGAGACTATTGGAGGTAACGCTGTTGTTTCGCTCAACACCGACAACAAAGAAAGCAACCTTGACATTGAACTGCTCTTCAACGCAGCCTTTGGCAACAAGGATAAGTTTAATGAAGTATTTACAAACAATAAATAAGGAGAACAACTAATGGAATTTAAAATATCAAGATTTTGGAGTCTTGCAAAGAGAGACTTTGCTATCAACTGGAAGAAATACATCAGCTTTTTTGTAGCCGTTTTTGGCATAGGCTTCTTCAGTAAAACCTTAAAATTAGGGGGAAATGATATGGCAATGATTGTTGTTTGCCTATTTATGTTACTAAGTGCTGCTATGAATGCTTTTTTAGCCTATAAGAAAGAAAGGACAAGAGTAACGACTATACTTGTTCCTTCATCAGTAGAAGAGAAATGGCTTTTGGAGTTTGTCAAATTCTACATTGTTTTCCCTGTTATTCTAATGGCATTGATGTTATTGGGACTATTGGTAGGAGAAGGTATTATTTACCAAACAAGAGAGGTGTTTGATAGTAATTGGGACTGGATAGTGAGAAATCATCAAGGAAGTAACTTGTATATGTACGTATATATATATGCAGGTGTTGCCTGTGCCTTTTTTGCTTCATTGTTCTTTAAGAAGGGTGGCTTGTTTAAGATGATTATTGCCCTTATTGTAATCTTTATAGTCTATTCAGTACTGCAATATTGGCTGCTGAAGAACCAGCTTGAAGGTCTTGTGGATGTGCAAACAGGAAAAATTATAAGTAAAGGTTCTATGATGGAGTATGGGTTTGCTTTTGAGCATTATGTAATGCCTTTATACACATGGCTATCTGGCATAATTGCGGTTGTGATGACAGCAATGAGCTACATAAGGTTAAAATATGAAGAGAGAGCATAGATTATGAACCTGAAAACTTTAGTATCTAACTTGAAAACTGTAGTGTTTAACTTAAAAACTATAGTGTTTAATTTGAATACTGTAGTGTTTAACTTGAATACTATAGTATTTAACTTGAAAACTATAGTGTTTAACTTGAAAACTATAGTATCTAACTTGAATACTATAGTATCTAACTTGAATACTATAGTGTTTAACTTGAAAACTATAGTGTTTAAGTCGGAAACTTTAGTATATGAAGTGGTAAAAATCAAATTTTAATTAAATAATAAAGAATAATAACTGATGATGATAGAGGATAGAACGATGCCTGTTTATAAGCAGTTGGCTGAGAAAATATCTGATGACATACTTAGAAGAAAGTACAGCGTTGATGAAAGAATACCCTCAATGAGAGAAGTTGCTTCGGAGTTTCAGATAAATATCAACACCGCTCAAAGGGCTTTTGACCTGCTGCAACAAAATGGCATTATATATAAGGAAAGAGGTATGGGATATTATGTTTCTAAGGATGCGTATAGTCTGATTACAAAGATGAGAAAGGATAACTTTGTGAATGAAACATTGCCTTCGGTGTTTGCCACGATGCAGACGCTCAATATTCCAATGGAAGATATTATTAAAACTTATAACCAATCTAATATAAATAAGAAATGAAAATAAGAAAAACAACAATCGCAGCGGCTGTCTTTATGATTTTAGTCATTGCTGCAGCCCTTTTTATAGTACATTATGGCACTGTAAAAGCAATGGAAGATGTGCGTGAATATGAAAAGACAGGCAAAACAAAGTATGAGTATAAACTTCAAAACTATGAAATAGATTATGAAATTAACGACAAAGGCGATACTACTGGTATTAGTATGCAACATTAGTCTTGTTGCTTTCTCACAGCACAGCATTAAAGGTAAGGTGAATGACAGAGATAGCAAAGAGCCTCTGATGAGTGTCAATGTTATCATCTACAATTCCAAGTCAGAGCAGGTAAGTGGTGCGGCTACCGATGCAGAAGGCAGATATGAGTTGAAAAACATAAAGAAAGGAAGCTACACTCTTCGCTTTTCTTATTCGGGCTATGAGACCGATAGCGTAGTTATAAAAGAGAGCGATTTCAATTCTTCTTTGACTTATGATATGGAGCTGAAGGCAGGCGTAGAGCTTGGTAACATTGAGATAACTGCACAGGTCAAGCGTTATGAAATGGATGCTGATAAGATGGTTATGAATGTAGATGAAGGGGTGGCAGCAACGGCTTCAAGTGCTTTTGATTTGCTGAAGAAAGTACCCGGAGTCTATATTGACAATGACGAAAAGCTTACTCTCAATGGGCAAGGTGGGGTGTTGTTTCAGTTTGACGGCAGGGATATGAAGCTGCCTTGGGAGGCAATAAAGGCGTATTTGAAAGGTATGTCGCCAACTCAGATTGATAAGTTTGAGGTTATCAACAATCCTTCGGCAAAGTATGAGGCAGAAGGTACGGCAGGCATCATCAACATCAGAATGATAAAGAACCTCAACTATGGCTTCAATGGCTCTGTTAATGCAATGACGGCGTATAGCACCGACTGGCTTTATCACGGCGGCGTTAATCTTAATTATGTTGATAAGAAATGGACGCTGACCTTCGGTTATAATGGAGCACGTTGGGCACAGGAGAGTGCAATGGCAAACAATATGAAGATGTGGGGCTTTGGCGACACATTGCAATACGATATGCCAGAAAGCCCTATGGTATTTAAGATGAACAACCATAACTTTAACTTCGGAGCAGACTATCAAATGAACGACAACAATGCTTTTGGTATCAACATTAGCTACGGTCTGAACAAATTTACCAACAATCAGGATAGTTCTTCGTTGCTAATAAGCACCTATCCTTACGCTGTCATTGACTCAATGCAGTATTCAAAGGCTACCTCTGAAAATTCAGGCAACAATCTTCTCTTTGGGGCTCATTATGTCCATAAATTTGACTCTTTGACTAAGGTTTCCTTTGATGGCGACTTCACGATGAACAACTCAAATGCCGATAACAATTCCATTACTGCTTTCTATCTGCGTACCGATAGCTTGAAATCAAACTCATCTTTTGGCAATGCAGCTACCAATAACTATCATTCCACTTCACTAAAGGCGGATTTTGAGCGAACACTCTTTGGAAATATTCTCTTGGAAGCAGGTTTGAAAGACCGCTATACCAAGGTTGATAACGACTTTGACGCTAATATAGGGGCTAATGGCAGTGTTGTATCTGACCCTAACCGCACAAACCACTTCATATATAAAGAAAACGTTGCCGCAGGTTACCTTTCGGCAACCAAAAAGTGGGAAACGACAAGCCTGCGTATAGGTTTAAGAGGTGAATACACTTCCACAGATGCTTGGCAGGAAATATCAGACACGACAAACACCAATAACTACTTCAACCTCTTTCCAAATCTCAACTTCAACTACCAAATCAATGCTGCCAATCGCTTTTCTGCCACCTACTCTTATCGTATCACTCGCCCCGACTACAATTCCCTTAATCCGTTCCTTTCAAAAACCAGCGATTTTAGTTACTCTGCCGGCAACCCTTTGCTCAATCCTCAATATACTCATAAGGTTGATTTGAATTATTCTTGGAATTATATCCTCTTTTTCAACGCTACTTATGGCTATACGAAGGATGACATTATGGAATTGCCTTTTTTAGCTGGCGACCCTCCTGTTGTAACGCAGCAACCTCAAAACATAGCATCTTCACATAACTTTAACGTAAGTTTAAGTGGCTTTATCCCTTTTGGAAAATATGTGAATATGATGCTGTGGGCTTCGGAAAATTATTGGAATAGCAAATCTGATATGACTTATGCCAATCTTGAGCAAGAGCGTTGGGGCTTTATGGGCTGGGGAGCATTGAATTTTATGTTGCCTAAGGATTTTAAATTCACTGTTTCAGGCTTTTATATGAGTGGAGGCGTACAAGGAATTTATCGTTATGAAGATTACTTCAACTTTGGTTGCAGCATTGGCAAGTCGTTCCTGCAAAAGAGACTTGAATTGTCAATAGGCGTTGATGATTTATTTGCTTCGGACGGAATGAGAGTAAGTTATGCTACTGATAATAACTCGGTTAATGCTTACTTTAAGAGCAATCAACGGCGTATAGGCTTCACTATTCGTTACAATTTTGGCAAGATGTATGACGGCAACAAGCTAAAAAAGATAGAAAAAGACGATATGGACGACCGCAGCTCAGGAAGCAAGCAGCAAGGAGGCGGAGGCGGTTTGCCAATCGGACAATAGTCTTCACCCTACCTTCAACAACATTAACAAAGCAGCCTTTTGTTGAACAAAAGGCTGCTTTTATTTATACTAACGTCTCACAATATTTATACAAAACACTCATTAAAACCAGCCATTTTTAGCATAAATTTTGTCAAAAAACAGGAAAAAAATGCCCTTTTTTCACTCCATTTTGCTCATTTTTCACCTCATTTTTACGAAAAAAATAATGATTTTGCCCAAACATCACTTCGTCAGAACGAAACGCCGTTTTAATTTTCTAAAGTGGCGTTTCGTGACGCTGAAACGCCGCTTTATTTTTGGCAAAAAGCAAAAAAAGGGGATAAAATACCATATTATCCCCATAAAGTTATATATTGCGTCATTACAATATCATATCATAAAATTCATATAAAAACATCACGTTCGCATCTCTAAAAAGCGGCAATTTTTAATGAAATTTCGTTGCATTAAATCTGTAATTTGTGATGATGTTTTTTGATATTGTACTGTCATAATCTTATTTCGTTTTGTTTTTGCAAAAGTACGCAAAATTTCTTTACAAAAAACAAAAGGTTGAGAATAGTATTTCATTTTAGCAAATCCAACAAATAATTCATTGAAATGGCATTTTCTTACCCTGTTAAGCGGTTTTACCTCCGTGAAAAGAAAATTGACTGAAGCGTTATATGAAGTTAATGGTATTTCAGGAGAATTTAAGAGTTTTTTATATAAATAACTGACACGTTTCTTATCTTAAAATGAAAGTATGCAGGATTGTAAAAAATGGATGTTTATTTTTTAAGACTTGTTGGTTGATTATTAAAACGTAAGAGTACTTTTGTTATATCTGGTTTTGAAAATTATTGAATGAAAAGGGCGAATGTCTGTTTTTTTTATTACCTTTGCAAGTTCAATATAGTGTTTAATTAAACTAATTAATTATGTCAATTAACAGTAAAACACAAGAACTGAAGCAAAAAATGAAGGTTGCTCTTCAAGGTGGCGGAAGCAAAGCCATTGAAAAGCAAAAATCAACCGGTAAATTGACCGCCAGAGAGAGAATTTTGGAGCTCTTAGATGAAGGTTCTTTTCACGAGTACGACTTATTCATTCAGCACGCAGGCAAAGACTTTGATATGGATAAGAAGTTTCTGCCCGGTGATGGGGTTGTTACAGGAACGGGAACGATGAATGGTTATCCTGTTTGTATTTATGCACAAGACTTTACGGTTGCTGGTGGTTCGCTTGGCTATATGCATGCAAAGAAGATTTGTAAGATTATGGACCATGCGATGATGTTGAAAACTCCTATTATAGGAATAAACGATTCGGGCGGCGCTCGTATTCAGGAAGGTGTTAATGCCTTAGCTGGGTATGGTGATATATTCTATCGCAATACTATGGCGTCTGGCGTTATTCCTCAAATTTCGGTTATCTTAGGTCCTTGTGCTGGCGGGGCTGTTTATTCGCCTGCTTTGACAGATTTTGTTTTCGTGGTGGATAAAATATCCAAGATGTTCATCACTGGACCCGATGTGATAAAGACTGTTTTGGGAGAAGAAATATCTCAAGAAGATTTGGGCGGAGCAAGAGTTCATGCCGAGATTTCGGGTAATGCTCATTTCTTTGCCGAAAGTGAATATGAATGCTTTGAACAGATAAAGGACTTATTTACTTACATCCCTTGGAACAACACAAAGAAGGCAGAGCCTTATGAGTCTAAGAAACCTAAATCAAGAGAGTACAAAATCAAAGACATCTTTCCAACAGACCCAGCAAAACCTTACGATGTCCGTCACATAATAAGGAGTATCGTTGATGATTCTGCCTTTTTGGAAGTACAGGAGCTATTTGCACCCAATATTGTTGTAGGTTTTGCCAGAATTGATGGGCAGACCGTAGGCTTTGTTGCCAATCAGCCTATAGCTTTGGCAGGAGTTTTGGACTGCAATTCGTCTGATAAAGCGGCTCGTTTTATACGTTTTTGTGATTCTTTCAACATTCCATTAGTTACTTTGGAAGACTTGCCGGGCTATTTGCCGGGTATAGACCAAGAACACGCAGGAGTGATACGGCACGGTGCTAAAATACTTTATGCTTATTCGGAAGCAACTGTGCCTAAGATAACGGTTATTTTGCGTAAGGCTTACGGAGGAGGATATATTGCAATGTGTTCAAGTCATTTGAAAGCCGACTTCGTCTTTGCATGGCCAACGGCAGAGATAGCTGTTATGGGACCTGAAGGTGCTGCTAATATCGTCTTTAAGGCAGAAATATCGGCTTCGGATGATCCTGTTAAAACTCGTCAGGATAAAATATTGGAATATCGTCAGAAGTTTGCCAATCCTTATGTAGCGGCGTCTTATGGCTACGTAGATTCGGTTATTGAACCTAACGAAACAAGGTCTTACATCTGTCATGCCCTTGAAGTATCCAAAAACAAAGTAGCAACCAATCCTTATAAAAAACATGGCATACCGCCATTCTAAAAAATATTGAAGACTTATGACAAAAGAAAAGAAAGAAGAAATAAACGTTGTAGAAAATACAACGCCTGTAGTTGAGGAAGCAAGGACAACCTATCGTCAGATTTACATAAAGATTAACGAGGGGCAGGTGTATGCTTTTATTCCCGGAACAATCCTTGAAATCTTTGTGAAAAAGGGTCAGAATGTCAAAAAGGGAGAGCCTCTTTGTTCGCTCCACGCAATGAAGATGGACAACAATATTTGCTCAACCATTGACGGCAAAGTGCATACTATAAACATAAAGAAAGGACAGAACGTCAGCAAAAATGATGTCCTCATTGAAGTAATCCCTGTACCAACCAAACAAAAGTAATATCTAACCCTATGCAGACGATAATCATATTAGACCACGGCTCTCAATATACACAGCTGATTGCCCGTAAGATTAGAGAACTGAATGTCTATTGCGAGATACACCCTTTCAACAATCCTCCTGCGTTTGACAAAGATGTAGTTGGTGTTGTTCTTAGTGGCAGTCCATACAGCGTAAGAGACAATGACGCTCCTCAACCTGACCTTTGGTTTAAGGGAAAGATACCTGTGCTTGGTATATGTTATGGAGCACAGTATATGGTTAATGCTTTTGGTGGTAAGGTTGAGCAGAGCAACATAAGAGAATATGGTCGCGCTGTCCTTACTTCAATAGACGACACCTGCAAACTGATGAAAGGTATAACACTTGGCTCGCAGGTTTGGGCTTCTCACGGAGACACGATTGAGTCAATGCCTGCCAACTATAAGATAATATGCTCCACTGCTACGGTTAAGAACGCTGGCTATCATATAGAGGGCGAAGATACTTATGCTATACAGTTCCATCCTGAGGTTCATCACAGCGTTGAAGGGAAGCAAATACTACAAAACTTCCTCGTAGATGTATGCGGCTGTAAGCAAGATTGGACTTCGGATAACTTTGTTACTGCCACCGTCAAAGATTTGAAAGCAAAGCTCGGCAACGATAAAGTAGTGCTGGGTCTCAGTGGTGGCGTAGATTCATCTGTGGCGGCTATGCTTTTGAATGAGGCTGTCGGCAAAAACCTTAACTGCATCTTTGTTGATAACGGATTACTAAGGAAGAACGAGTTTGCTTCTGTTATGGAATCATACAAGGGAATGGGACTAAATGTTACAGGTGTTGATGCAAGTCAGATGTTCTACGCAGCTCTTGAAGGATTGAAAGACCCTGAGCAAAAACGCAAAGCCATCGGCAAAACATTCATAGAAGTCTTTGACAGGCAAGCAACGAAGATAAAAGACGTAAAATGGCTCGCACAAGGTACTATTTACCCAGATGTGATTGAGAGCTGCAGCGTAAAAGGTCCGAGTGCCACCATTAAATCTCATCATAACGTAGGCGGTTTGCCAGATTATATGAAGTTACAGATAGTAGAGCCGCTGAGAGCGTTGTTCAAAGACGAAGTAAGAAGGGTAGGGAAGGTATTAGGCTTGAAGGAAGAACTCTTATCACGGCATCCTTTCCCCGGACCGGGACTTGCAATCAGAATACTTAGCGATGTAACGCAGGAAAAAGTTCGTATCTTGCAGGAAGTTGATAGCATATTCATTGAGGGTTTGAAGCGGGAAGGACTATATAATAAGGTATGGCAGGCGGGTGTGATGTTGTTACCTGTGCAGTCGGTAGGTGTTATGGGGGACGAAAGGACGTATGAGAACGTTGTTGCCTTGCGTGCGGTGGAGTCTGTTGATGGAATGACGGCTGACTGGTCGCATCTACCTTATGACTTTCTTGCCGATATGTCCAACAATATCATCAATAACGTCAAAGGAGTTAATCGTGTATGCTACGACATAAGCAGCAAACCTCCTGCAACAATAGAATGGGAATAGCACTTTTTTATGCTGAAAATACCCCAAAATTACCCCTTTGTAAGTACTTGATAATCAGAAGTCGGGACTTGTTGAAAAAAAAGTGGCTACTTTTGCCCAAGAAGTAGCCATTTTATTTAAATAAAGTGGCTACTTTTTACCCAAAAGTAGCCACTTTTTTTTAGACAAGTCGGCACTTAGTTTTTGACAGCTGCCGAGTCGTTGTTTTTATGTCCGATTTTCCTGTAATTTTCAGAGACTTTTTTAATGATTTGCCGCCAAGTTGATGCTTTAAACAGGCACAAAGAAAAGAAAAAAACAGGCTATTCCCTCTTTCTCATAAAGGTAATATCGCAAATAAGTATCACGGATATGGTCGCAAGGCTGCTTAAAACAACCCTGAATAAGAAAGGTAGAATTTCGGAAGGGCGGAATATATCCAAAGAAAAGAAAAGCAAATGATGAGCCAAGACGGATATTGTTACGTAAAAAGCGAACTGCATAAAGCCCATGTCGGAGAGTGTTGGTCGTTGCCAGAAGGTTATATCACGATTACCCGTGTAGAAATTGAGAAAAAATGGGCGTATTAAGCCGATGAAAGTCAGTACTGCCGTGTGAAAACCTTGCCCGAAACTGAAAATATCTATGCACAAACCCATCGCAAAAGCCAGTAAAAGAACTGCCCAATGTGGCGTTTTGTATGGCAACATAAGCACGAACCAAACGTATATCATAGGGTTAATGTAGCCTAAGAGGTGAAAGTTATTAAAGATAAATATCTGGGCGGCGGCTATAAGGGTGAAATGTAAGCAGCCTAAGAAAATAAGTTGCACTCTACTCATCTTTGATTCCTTCCATAATCTTGCGTTCTTCCTTTTGATAAAAACTCTTAATGATATAAACGTTCTCTATGTTGTTGTAGTTGGCGGCAAAGTTAATATCAATAACATAGAACCCAGTCGCCTCATCAAGCACAAAGTCTTGCACAT
The DNA here is from genome assembly GCA_031260565.1 of Bacteroidales bacterium. Taxonomy (GTDB): domain Bacteria; phylum Bacteroidota; class Bacteroidia; order Bacteroidales; family P3; genus JAISGN01. Next base: position 2,499 of record JAISLH010000103.1, on the reverse strand, counting down.
AACCGACAACTATTCCCTCAGGTATATTGGATGAAAAACCGCTGGTAACTATCGTGTCGCCTTTTTGCAAAGGTATTGAAGACGGATAATCTACTACTTGACCGCTGAGGTATGAACCTCCTCGCCAAGTAAGCGAGCCTGTAACCTGAGTTCTTTTGTTTTTAACGCTGCGTTTGCTGTCTTGATGAAGAACAGGCATAACGAGAGCGAAGTTTTCAGTCGTCTTCAGTACCACTCCCACCAATCCGTCAGAACAAATAACGCCCATATCAACTTCAACACCTTGCTTCTCTCCTTTATTTACCATAAAGATGTTGTTTCTTTTGCCAATGGTACGAGAGATTATTGTTGCCGTCATATAAGAGTAACGTTGGCTGTAAATGGTGTCGGAAACATAGGTGGAGTCGTTGATAATCGTCATATAGGACGTCTTTAGCTTGGAACGTAAGGCTGCATTCTCTTTTACCAAACGTTCGTTTTCACTAACCAAACCAAAATATTGTGAGATATGTTCTTGTTTTGTGTAGATGTTGGCTGCAATGTTATTAAAGAAATTTCCCATAACCGAACTCTGGTAATAGGAGTTGTTATAGATAAAAGTTACCGCCATCCCCTCTAAAAGTAAGAAGAGGAAAATGTAGTAAAACCTTGATATAAAGCGTAAGAGTCCTTTCATAAACTATGATTAACAAGTGGCAAAGGTATAAATAATTTTTGGTATTAAAAAAAAGTAGTATCTTTGCAGCCTAAAAACAAATAAAATTTAAAGAAAAAAAGATGAAAAAAATTGTTTTAATCTTGGCAGTCTTTATGATGCCATTCGCCTTTTCTTCCTGTGGAGATGATGATGATAACATTATTGAACAATTCACAGGCAGTGTTCATATGACCGTTGGAGGGCAGGATATAAACCTACCTGTTGCCGCTTTCACAAAGCAAGGCGGGAAGGTTATTTTAACCTCTACCAACCTAAATCATAGTATTGCTATGTACGTTGAGGCAAACGCTGCAGGGACATACACACTTGGAGCAGCTCAAACTGTATTAGGGTTGGCTACTAATTTGGGTGGTATTACCGAAATACTTGGTGGCGGGGGCAATTATATGCTCTACTCCCCAAGTCAAGACATTCAGTCTAATGCTAAAATCGTATTGGTAGGAAGTGTAACTTTTTCCAAATGGGAATCCAACAAAATTGCAGGATCATTTACAGGAACTGCTGTTAGTAAGGACGTGATCAATGGTCTAAGTGTTACTGACATAGTGGCGTTATTTACTGGTGGTGGTGGCAGTATCACACAGATAAGCGGTACATTTGAAGCTGTAGGCAAGTAACTATCAATAGTTATTAACAGGAAAGAGGCTGCATTGTTGTAGCCTCTTTTTTATTTTTGCTTCTGAACAAAACTTTCTATGATGAGTAAAATTGCTTTAAAAATAAACTAAATAATTACATCTTTATCTCACTTAATTTACATAAAACACTCATTAAAATTAGCCATTTTCAGCATAAATTTTGTCAAAAAACAGATTAAAAACACCCTTTCTTCACTCCATTTTGCTCATTTTTCAACTCATTTTTCCAAAAAAAAGACTGATTTTTGCCAAACGCCACTTCGTCAAAATGAAACGCCGTTTTAATTTTCTAAAGTGGCGTTTCGTGACGCTGAAACGCCGCTTTAATTTTGGCAAAAAGCACGAAAAAGGGGATAAAATATCATATTATCCCCATAAAGTTATATATTGCACTATTGCAATATCATATCAGAAAATTTATAAAAAACATCAGGTTCGCAACTCTAAAAAGCAACGATTTTTAATGAAATTTTGTTGCATTAAATCTGTAATTTGTGATGTTGTTTTTTGATATTGTGCTGTCATAATCCTGTTTTTGTTTGAGAGTGCAAAGGTACAAAAAAATCTTTTACGAAAATCAGGGATTAGAATATTGAAATATTTTAACGAAAATGACGATTTATTTTGTTGTTTCAATAAAAAGTTGTATTTTTGCCGCTCAAAACATAATAAAAAAAACAGAAATAATATGAAAAAAATTACACTTTTCGCAGCTATATGCTGTTTTGGATTTGCCTTTAATGCAAAGGCTCAGTCACCTTTTGGTGTAGGTGATACGATGTATGTTGATGGTATATGGTATAAGGTTACCGATGCCACTAATAAGTATGTGGAGGTTACCAACGACAACAAAGGGAATAATCTGTGGGCAAATGCGGCAAACAGATACACCGGTGCGGTTAATATTCCTTCATCTGTTGTCAATAACGGTAATGGACAAGCTTATTCTGTTACGGCAATTGGAGAGAGTTCTTTTCGGATTTGTTATGAATTAACGTCAGTAACTATTCCGAATTCTGTTACGGAAATAATATCTTGTATCTAAATACCGCATATTCAGTTTATTATAGTTTTATTTTTTCTTTGTTTTCACCAGTTTTGCACCAGATAAGCCTTTGTTTTTAAGCCCGTTTCAGACCACTT
>JAISLH010000089.1 GCA_031260565.1 Bacteroidales bacterium | reverse complement strand
AAAGAGTTTTTTCTTTCAGTTAAAAGAATTTTTTCTTTCAGTTGAAAGAGTTTTTTCTTTCAGTTAAAAGAATTTTTTCTTTCAGTTAAAAGAATTTTTTCTTTCAGTTAAAAGAATTTATTGTTTCAGTTAAAAGAATTTTTTCTTTCAGTTAAAAGAATTTATTGTTTCAGTTAAAAGAATTTATTGTTTCAGTTAAAAGAATTTATTGTTTCAGTTAAAAGAATTTACTCTTTCAGTTAAAAGAATTTGACCAATGAATGACTTGCGAAAATAAATGAATGAATTGGTGGTTTTATTTGGTGTCTTGTTGGAGCAGATTGAGCAATAATAGTAAGGCTTCGGTGGTTGTACGGTCTATAAAATTGGCTCGGTTGGTGGGAAAGAAGCATTTGGCGACTCGGTCGTTGCCCTTGTTGTCGCAAACGCAAATCCAAACCGTGCCAACTGGCTTATCAGATGTGCCGCCTGTGGGACCTGCTATGCCGGTTGTGGCGATGGCGTAATCGGTTTGAAGTAATGACATTACGCCTCTTACCATCTCCTTCGCCGTCTGCTCACTTACCGCTCCAAATTGAGATAATGTTTCAGGTTTTACGCCCAAAACACACTGCTTTATGTCGTTTGAATAAGCCACAACAGAGCCTTGATAGACTGAAGAAGCACCTGCGTTGAGCGTTATTTGATGAGCAATGTTGCCACCCGTACAACTCTCAGCCGTAGCAAGCGTTTTACCAATTTTATTGAGTATTTGAACCAAAGTTTGCGAAGGATTGCTTTGTTCAAATGAAAGAAAATAGTCTTTGATTAGCGGCATCAGTTTGTTTATTTGTTCATTTAACGCACTTGTAATAAGGTTTTTATCATTGCCATACGCCGAAAGCCGCAAACGAATTATTCCTGCATTTGGAAGATACGCCAAACGGATGAAATTAGGCAAAGAATCCTCCCATTGTTCTATTATATCAGACAAAAAACTCTCACCAATACCGCTGACAAGTAAGGTTTTATGCTCAATAAACGATAATTTGTAATGATTTTGCAGCCTTTTGATAACCTCAGGCATCATTTCCTTCATTTCAAACGGCACTCCGGGCAGCGAAAAGACCAATTTGTTGTCTTTTTTGAAGCACATTGCTGCCGCCGTCCCGTAGTTATTTTCAATTATATCAGCGTTTTGAGGTAACAGAGCTTGCTTTCGGTTGGTTTGGGTGAGCGGCAGATTTCGCTGTTCGAAGTAATGGCGAATTTTTTCCAATGTTTTATTGTCTTCAATGAGCGTTGTGTCGAAATAATTTGCCAAAACCTGCTTGGTAATATCGTCTTTGGTTGGTCCCAAACCGCCGGTTATCAGGACACTATCTGCATTGCTCAACGCCAAATCAAGAGCTGTTTCAATATCTTGTGCTTTGTCGCCGATGGTTGTAACTTTTGACACGACAACTCCAACCTTGTTTAGCTCTTGAGCAAGGAAAGAGGCATTTGTATTGACAACTTGACCTATCAAAAGCTCATCTCCAATGTTTATAATCTCTAAATTCATAGTCTGAAATTTTGTGCAAAAGTACAAAACTAATGAACGCCTATTACTTTTGCTTCAAAAAAAATGCAGATTTCTTGAAATGCAAACGTGATGTTTTGCAATGAATTTCTAAAACGCCGCTTCAGCGTCACGAAGTGGCGTTTCGTGACGCTGAAACGCCACTTTAGGAAAATGAAGCTTAATTTGGCAAAAATCATCTCTTCTGTACAAGAATTATTATAGCATAAAAATGAAATTTTTGTATATGTAAATAGAGCCAATGGTCTTTACAACAAAATTTATTGTATCTTTGCAGCCTCAAAAACACCAAAAAGATATGAGTGAGCAAGTAAAGCACGAGTGTGGTATTGCCTTATTGAGGTTGCTAAAGCCTTTGGATTACTATGAACAGAAGTATGGGAACAGCCTTTGGGGCTTAAACCGTATGTATCTCTTGATGGAAAAGCAGCATAACAGAGGTCAGGACGGTGCTGGCTTGGCTTGCATAAAATTTGACACTCCTCCGGGCGAAAAATACATCAATATAGCCAAAAGTAATAGTGCAAAACCTATCCAAGATGTCTTTTCGGAGGCGTTTGCAAGTGATAAATTTTGCGGACAGCTCTATCTGGGTCATCTACGTTATGGCACGTTTGGGCGAAATGAAATGGAAAACCTGCATCCCTTTGTGAGAGAAAATAATTGGAAGACAAGAAACCTCGTTCTTGCAGGAAACTTCAACTTAACTAACATAGATGAGCTGTTGGAAAAGCTAATATCACTCGGACAACACCCTGTACAAATATCAGATACGGCGATTGCTTTGGAGAAAATAGGCAAGTTTCTTGACAGAGAGGTTGAAGGGCTGTTCAAAAAATACAAAGAACAAGGTGAAGACAACAGAGTGATTACCGAAAAGGTTGCCAATGAAATCAATATCGCTGATGTACTGCGGTCGTCCTGCAAAAAATGGGACGGAGGCTACGTTATGGCAGGACTGATAGGCAGTGGTGATGCCTTTGTGTTAAGAGATGAAAACGGGATACGACCTTGTTACTATTATAAAAATGACGAATTTGTGGTTGTAACTTCTGAGCGACCTGTGATAATGACGGCTTTCAACACTATGATAGAGGATGTGGAGGAGCTATTACCGGGACACGCCATAATTATAAGGAAGAATGGAGAGGTTTCTATAGAATGTTGCAAAGAGCCTGTACAACCACCGTCTAAATGCTCTTTTGAAAGAATTTATTTCTCACGCGGAACGGATAAAGAGATTTATCAGGAGAGGAAAAATTTGGGTCGTTTTATCTTTCCGCAGATACTGAAAGCTATTGACGGAGATTTGGCAAACACGGTCATTTCTTACATTCCCAATACGGCGTCTGTTGCCTTTCAAGGGTTAGCTGAAGCCTTTGCCAACCAAGCAAAAGAAGAACATATAAAGCAAATACTTTCCAACAAGGACAATTTGACGGAAGAAAAGTTGCAAGAGATATTTGCTAACCACGCTCGCAGGGAATATATTGCTGTTAAGGACGTCAAGATGCGTACCTTTATCACTCAGGACGAGGATAGAGACGATATGGTTGCTCACGTGTATGATGTAACTTACGGACAGGTGAGAGAATATGTTGATAACCTTGTTGTGATAGATGACAGTATCGTCAGGGGAACAACTTTGAAGCAGTCTATCATTCGTATTCTTGACCGCTTAGGACCAAAGAAAATAGTTATTGCTTCATCTGCACCTCAGATTCGTTACCCTGATTGTTACGGAATAGATATGTCCAAACTCGGAGACTTTGCTGCCTTCAATGCGGCTATTGCTTTGCTAAAAGAATGTGGTCAAAGCAAGGTCATTGATGATGTTTATGACAAATGTAAAGCACAAGAGCATTTGCCGAAGGAGCAGATAATAAACTATGTCAGGGAAATATACGCTCCTTTTGCACAAGAGGAAATATCGGATAAGATAACACAGCTACTAACTCCAAAGGGAATAAATGCGAGCGTCCAAATCATTTATCAAACAATAGAAAACCTGCATCGCGCTTGCCCAAACAATACAGGGGATTGGTACTTTACGGGGAAATATCCTACACCCGGCGGCAACAAAGTTGTCAATACTGCATTCATTAACTTTTATGAAGGAAGGAAAGGACGAGCTTACTAAACAGCCTTTGACATCTATGGAATTGAAAAAAGTATTATCTTTGCAAACTCAAAACTAATATTATTGATATGTTGCCATTGACAAAAGGGATATTATTTGGTTTGACTCTATCACTAATGATGGGTCCTGCTTTCTTCTCCCTCATTCAGACAAGTATAACAAAAGGATTTCGTTCAGGCAGTCACTTGGCTTTGGGCATTTTTCTGAGTGATATTGCTATGGTTTTCATTGCGTGGTATGGCATATCGTCCCTTTTTGAAACTGTACAGGCTCAGCGTATCCTTTCCATAGTGGGCGGAGCTGTCTTAATAGGCTTTGGAATCTATACTTCATTGTTGCGACAGAAAACAAAAAAAGAAGCAAAGCTTGAAGAAGCTGCCTACCCCGGCGTAACAAAATACAGATTCAAACACATGGCAAAAGGCTTTGTCTTTAACATTGCCAACCCGAGTATTTGGATATACTGGCTCATTCCTATAAGCGTTGCAACCTCTACTTACGCACGGAAGTTTGAACAAATGATATTCCTAATCTCCATTTTGCTGACCTGCTTTGCTTGCGACCTGCTCAAATGCACTATTTCCCATACCTTGAAACGCTTTATGACCGACAGGGTTCTTACGACTATCAACCGCATCGTAGGAATAATCCTTATCATTTTTGGAGCTTACCTGATTATTACCCTGTTTGTCAATCCCCCAACGATAATAACAAACCTGCAAAATAAATAATAAATTTACAAAATAAACGATAGAGTTATGAAAAAAAGAATCTGCTACATCCTAATCAGCTTTGTGTTGCTTTCAACCTGTGGATTAGTTACGTCTTGCTCCACTTCAAATCAGGGAGACTATGGAATGAGTGAATACAAAGGCAAAAAGAGCCAAAAGGTACGCCAGAACTACAAAGTCAAAGGCTATGGTGACGCCGGCAAAGCAAAGAAAAAATAGCCAATATCTTATCTCGCACCCAGATCATCATACAACGTCTGTATCAAAGCCTTCCCCCGCGAAATACGACTTGAATCCGCATTCATCAAAGGAAGATTGCGGTTGTTGTCATAAACACTGAAACCCGTAGAATCAACAAAGCCAAACCCATTATTGTAAGTGAAGATAGCGTATTGAGGACTTAACGCATCAAAAACATCTTTGCTGAAAACGAAATCAGAATACGACACCCCTAATTGAGCCAATAAAGTTGCGGCAATATCACTTTGGTTGCATATTTTACTGATTATCATAGGCTCTTTTACTGCTCCGCCAATCCAAAGCATAGGAATACGAAAGCGCTGTGGCTCATAATACAACGTCCCTTTTGGAAAGGCTATACCGTGGTCAGCAACAAAAATGATAAGAAGGTCTTTCCAGATTGGGGTCTGCTCAATGCGTTTAACAAAATCACCAATGCAGCTATCGGTATAAGCAGCCGCATTGACAAAAGGGTCATCAAAATGGTGGAAAGGAACATCAAACGGCTCGTGACTGCTTAATGTGAGAAAGGTCGTTAGAAAGCGTTTGCTCTTATCCCGTTTGAGCAGGCTGTTATAAAGATAATTGAACGTTACATCATCGTTTGCACCCCATTTACTAAGCCTTTGAGCAATCGGAAAGTCTTTATCAGACACTATTGCCTCATATCCGGAGCCGTAAAAGTAGCTTTGCATATTGGTAAAGTTTATATCGCCGCCGTAAAGCATATCATTAACATAGCCCTTGCTCTGTAAGGCTTTGGCGATTGAAGGTAAGGACTGACTCTTGCTTGGATATTTCATCACCGAAGTAGTAGGTGGAGCGATGTAACCATTCAAAACCGACACTAAACCCCTGTCTGTGCGAAACGAATTGGCATAACAGTTTGTGAAAAGAATACCTTGCCGACTTAATTCATTAAGATGCGGCGTTGCTCCCTTCTCTCCGCCGACTGCTTCAACGACTCCGGCGGTGAAACTCTCCAAAACGATTATCAGAACATTGGGATGCTGCGTTGTAAGTACGCTTAACGGCTCAGAATGTTGATATTGCGTTAGCGAAGTGAAGATTTGCTGCCTTGTTGGCTCATCATAAAAGTCAAATTCTTCGGAAAAATTTTCGGCATTCAACATTGAATACACAAGATTAAACAAAGGATTTATGGCAGCGTGATTTAGCTTCTGCTTATCGCTGTAATAGACCATTCCTACATTGGCTGTGGCTGTTGAAACACCGCCCCGTATGGCTATAAAAAGAATTGGCATCATCAAAACAAAGATTAAACTCTGTCCAAACTTGCGTCCAATTTTGCGGTTGTTGGTTTCAATCTTCGTTTTCTTAAACATAGCGATGTAAATGAAGATAACAGCCGTCAGATATGGCACAAAAACCGCCGCAGCCTTGCCAATATCGCTCCAAGTTATGCTATTGGCGGCGTCTTCGGGGAATTGGAGATAGAACAATGCTGTTTCGTCAAGCCGAAAGCCCCAATAAGAATACAGGACGTTGTCAATAGCAAAGAGAAGGCAAACAATAACGGCAATGAAGTAGCTATATATTTTGATAATCTTTTGTATTGGCGACTTGTTTTTTGACTTTGCCCTGCCGTTGTACCAAAGCGACACCATAATAAGCAGCAAGGGGATGACCGTTAAGTAAGCGGCGGTAGTAATATCAAGCCTCAGCCCATGCCAAAGCACGTTCAGGTAGTCCAAAAGCCGACTTTGTTCGCGGCAATGAAAGAACATAAAGACAGGCTTTTGAATTGCGAAGACCACAATCCAAAAACAATATGTTAGTATCAGAAAACGACATCGTTGTTTCATATTTGAGCTTCTTCTTTTTTGATTTTATGTTAGTAAAACGAAGAGCAAAAGTAATAAAATTTTGTTTTACCGAGCCAAGTCTTGATTTCAAGCCGCCCAAATCAAACAATAATTTTCTGTAATCAAACAACGCTCCGCCGTAATCAAGTAAAAAGTTATCAAAGTCAAGAAACAGATTTCCGAAGTCAAGAAACAAGTTCTCAAAGTCAAGGAATAAATTCGGTAGGTATATACCAAACGTTCGGTAGGTATATACCAAACGTTCATTTGCTATATACCAAATTTTCGTTTGGTATATACCTACCGAATTTTTGGTATATACCAAACAGATTTTAGGTATATAGCTACCAAGTTTTTGGTATATACCTACCGAATTTATTCTTTGACTATGTTATTCTCTTTCTTGACTTTGCAAACTTGTTTCTTGACTTGGTGAATTTGTTTCTTGATTCTGTAGAAATATTGCTTGATTTCGGCAAATTGAAATAAAGTTTGGACACCTTATTATAATGGTGTGGCGGATTGAGACAGCAAAATATAGTAGCAAAATTTCATATTACAAATTTTTTTCTTAATTTTGCAAACCCAAAACCAAACTGTAACTAATTATATCAGCAAAATGAAGAAACAAATCTTAATCTTACTAACATTATTTCTTGCTTTGAGTGCCGCATCTCAAACGATGAAGCAAACCGTTCATTATCTGGCTTCAGCCGAACTGCAAGGCAGGAAACCATTATCAAAAGGCGACACGCTGGCTCGTCAATATATTGCCGCAAGGTTTGAAAAAATGAGGCTGAAACCTTTGTTTGACACGTGGTTTCAAGAGGTTAGACTCACCAAAGACGGCGTTGAGAAAGCAATATCAAGCAATGTGGTAGCAGTTCTTGAAGGTAATGATGCTAAATTGAAGAAGGAGTATGTTGTTGTCGGAGCTCACTTTGACCATTTAGGAATTAACAGCATTTATTCAATGTCAAAGGACACGATTGGAGTGCATTACGGAGCTGATGACAACGCTTCGGGTGTGGCTTTAATGCTTCAAATGGCGGAAATGATGTCTAAGGGTGGCAGTGCAAGGAGTCTGATTTTTGTTGCTTTCACCTGTGAGGAGCAGGGACTGCTTGGCTCGGCTTATTTTGTGGAACATCTTCCGATAAAGAAGGAGCAGATTGTCGCTATGGTCAATTACGATATGGTTGGCAAACTTCGGGACAATACAATAAGCGTTGGCGGCAGCGGAACTTCGCTTGAGGCGGAGCAAATGATAAAACAGGCGGCTGAGGCTTGCAATCTGAAAGTTAAATTAGAGCCTTCTGGTATGGGACCTTCCGACCACGCTTCGTTTTATGCAAAAGAGATACCCGTTTTCTTTATTCACACCACCGCAGACAGCACTTACCACACGCCAAACGATAAAGCAGAGTTCTTAAACTATGAAGGAATGGATTTAATAGCCCGTTTTGCTTCCAAATTACTTGGCAATATCACTTCAAAAGAGGACAGGCTAACTTTTCAACGAAGTATAGACCCCGTGAAATCAAATCCTGCCAAGATGAAAGCAACGCTGGGAATAATGCCTGACCATAGTGGCACGACCAATGGCGTCAAGGTTGAAATAGTATCAAAAGACAGGGCAGCGGAACGGGCAGGCGTCAAAGCAGGAGACTTAATAGTGGAAATAAATGGAGAGAAGATTGGCGACTTATACCAATATATGGAAGCCTTATCAAGAATAGACGCCGACCAAACAAAGATTAAAGTCGTCAGAGACAACAAAACAATAGAGCTAATCATTAAATTCTAAACCGATGTCAAAGAAGATATTATTATGGGCAACAGCCGTCATCGTAACTCTTGCTTTTGTGGTCTTTCAACGGGCAACCGGACCAACTAATGCAGTCAAAGCAACAATCGTTATCAATAATAAAGAATGTAAAGTAAAATTTCCGCGTTCTGTAACCACCGACCAGACGGAGATAACATTCAATACCGATGGGCAAATAAAGCAGGGAACTCTTTATTGGAGAGACCATAACAGCCAAAAAGCCTTTGAGCCGATTGCTTTTGAGATTACAGGCGACTCAAATCTTGCTGTAGCTATACCAAACAAAGAAAGGCTTGACAAGATTGACTATTACATTACGCTTAATGATACAACCATTTTTGCCCAACAGCCTTTGGTGCTGCGGTATAAGGACAGCGTGCCTGCTGTTTGGCTCATTGCACATATTGTTTTGATGTTTTGCTCTATGCTTTTTGCGGTCTATGGGCTTTTTATGTGCTTTGGCAAGGGGCAAAGAGTGAAACGCTATCTTAAATTAACGATTTGGACTTTGCTTCTTGGAGGTCTGATTTTTGGAGCAGTGGTTCAGAAGTTTGCTTTTGGAGTTTATTGGAGCGGATTCCCATTTGGCAATGACATTACGGACAATAAAACTCTTATTGCTTTACTTGCCTTGCTTGCTGTCCTGCCTTTGAGAAATAAGACTTACTTTCGCTACTTTGTAATAGTCTCTTACCTTATTATGTTAGTCGTCTATTGCATTCCTCACTCAATGAGTTAAATTTTTTCTTACCTTTGCAGTCCTGAAACAGGACAATAGTAAGACTGAACAGAATAAAAGGACATCAAAATGAAGAACGTATATATTGAAACTTACGGCTGCCAGATGAATGCCAACGATAGCGGTATTGTAGCAAAGGTGCTGACCGATAAAGGCTTCATCTTAGTCGGTGAAGCAAACGATGCCGATGTTGTTTTACTCAATACCTGCTCCATAAGAGACAATGCCGAGCAGAGAGTCAAAAACCGTATCGCCGAACTCAACTTTCTTAAACGCAAAAAAAAGAACCTGCTTGTCGGAGTGCTGGGCTGTATGGCGGAAAGACTCAAAGATGACCTGCTAACCAACTTTGACGTTGATATTGTAGTCGGTCCCGACTCTTATCGCAGGATTGCCGATGCCTTAAATGATGTTTCGCTATCTCAGGAGCATAATCTGCTAACGGCTTTGAATGCTTGGGAAACCTATAACGATATAAACCCGCTTCAAATGGACACCAACGGAGTTACAGCCTTTGTTTCCATAATGCGAGGTTGCGAAAACTTTTGTTCTTACTGCGTTGTACCTTACACAAGGGGAAGAGAACGCAGCCGCGATTGCGACAGTATTGTCGCCGAATGCAGAGAACTTTTCGCCAATGGCTACAGGGAGATAACTCTTTTGGGACAAAACGTCAATTCTTATTTATATCAGGACGGGCAAACTAAGACAGACTTTGCTGATTTAATGGTTAAGGTTGCTCAAATAAGCCCTTTGCTTCGTCTTCGTTTTGCTACCTCTCACCCAAAGGACATTTCAGACAAACTAATCAAGACCATAGCGTCATATAATAATATATGCAAGATGGTACATCTGCCTCTGCAAAGCGGAAGTAATGATGTGCTGCGGCGAATGAACCGAAAATATACGCGGGAAGACTATTTGGAAAAGATAAAACGAATAAGGCAGACGATAAAAGACTGCTCCATCTCTACTGATATTATCGTTGGCTTTTGTGGAGAGACGCAGCAGGATTTTGAAGACACACTTGGCGTTATGGAAGCAGTCGGCTACGATTATGCTTTTATGTTTAATTACAGCGAAAGACCAAATACGCTTGCGGCAAAGAAGTATGAAGACGATATTACTTTGCAGGAGAAGAACCGAAGACTGACTCAGGTCATCAATCTGCAGAGAGAGCTGTCTATGGCAAGCAATCGCAGGGATATAGGCAAGGTTTATGAGGTTCTTGTTGAGGGAGAGTCCAAGCGTTCAGCGGATAAATTTTTCGGACGCAACTCTCAGAACAAGGTTGTAGTCTTTGACAGGGGTGATATAAGTAAAGGCGACTACGTAAATGTTAGAATAACCGATTGTACTTCGGCAACGTTGATAGGGAAATGTGATGTGGGCTAAGCAATATGACATAATAGTTGTCGGAGGTGGTCATTGCGGTTGCGAAGCTGCCTTTTGTGCGGCGACAATGGGAGCGAAGACCTTACTTATAACGCAAAATCTGAACGCTATTTCTTCACTTTCCTGCAACCCTGCAATGGGAGGAGTGGCAAAAGGTCAAATAGTAAGAGAGATAGACGCCTTAGGAGGAAACTCAGGTGTCGTTACAGATGCGACAACTATGCAATTCCGTATGCTTAACCGAAGTAAGGGACCGGCAATGTGGAGTCCCAGGGCACAGGTAGATAACATTATGTACGGCATTCAATGGAGGAAAGCATTGGAACAAACACCCAATCTTTCACTCTGGCAGGACGAGGTTACAGATTTAACGATTGAAGACGGGAAAGTAACAGGCGTCAAAACCTTATCTTCTTTGACTATCGCAGCACAGGCAGTCGTCCTCACAACAGGCACTTTCCTTAAAGGGAAGATACATATTGGCGAGACGAATTTTGCTGGCGGCAGGCTGGGTGAAGGTTCTGCCGATTTCTTATCCGACAAGCTGCGAGCCTTAGGCTTTGAGGTGGCGAAGTTAAAAACAGGTACGCCGATGAGAGTAGATGGCAGGACGATAGACTTTGCTTTGCTTACCGAGCAAATGGGAGATGACAATCCCGCTCAATTCTCTTATTTTTATCAACGCTCACAGCTGCTTACCCAAAGAAGCTGCTACCTTGCCTATACAAGCGAAAAAGTTCATGATATACTAAGAACAGGTTTTGAAAAATCGCCTATGTTCAGCGGAAGGATACAAGGCAGAGGTCCTCGTTACTGTCCGTCCATTGAAGACAAAATTGACCGCTTTGCAGACAAGACTCGCCACCAGCTATTCATTGAACCGGAGAGCAATTACACTAATCTATATTACATAAACGGCTTTTCGTCATCCCTTCCTCTTGATACACAATACGAAGCCTTACGAGCCATTGACGGCTTTGCTAATGCGGTGATACAGAAACCCGGTTACGCAATAGAATATGACTATTTCCCGCCAACGCAACTAAGAAACACTTTGGAGACAAAGCTAATAGAAAATCTTTATTTCGCAGGACAGATTAACGGAACAACGGGTTATGAAGAGGCTGCTTCACAAGGCTTGATTGCAGGAGCAAATGCCTGTCTTAAAATAAAAGAAAAAGACCCGCTTATCCTCAAACGCAGTGACGCTTATATTGGAGTGCTGATTGATGATTTGGTTACAAAGGGTGTAGATGAGCCTTACCGAATGTTTACCTCACGAGCCGAGTATCGTATCTTGCTTCGGCAGGACAATGCCGACCAAAGACTGACGCCAATCGGCAATTCAATATCCTTAGCTGCTGATGAACGATTGCGAAAGGTTGAAAGAAAACAGCGTTATGCTGAAGAATTAACGGCATATCTAAGGAAAAGCTCCGCAGAACCTGCTGACATCAACCCTTTATTAACGTCCATTGAAGCCAATGTTCTTTCCCAGAAAGCCAAACTTTCATTGCTTTTACTGCGACCTGCTTTGACTCTGCGAAATCTTGCCGACAATCTTCCAACTCTTGATAATGAGATAGCGAAACTTCCATCTGATATTGCCGATGAGGTGATTGAGGGCGTGGAAACCTTCATTAAATATGAGAGCTATATAATCAAAGAGCAGGAAATAGCCGATAAGATGCTCAAACACGAGAACCTGAAAATCAGAGAAGGCTTTGACTACAACAATCTCCAATCTCTATCCTTTGAAGCAAGAGAAAAGCTCTCCAAAATCCGACCTGCGACCATTGGACAAGCCTCTCGTATCAGCGGAGTATCGCCTTCAGACATCTCAGTCCTTATGCTATACTTCGGAAGATAAGTTTCAGTCCGTTATTTAGCCCAAATCAATAACCCAAACAGCGTTATCAGGCTTTGGGTAAGGAAAACAAAAATTCCAAACCTCCTTCTGCTCGGTTCTTGGCAACGATGAAGCCGTTATGAAAAGATATGGCGTTCTTGACGATTGATAAGCCGAGTCCAGAACCACCATTATCACGCGTCCTTCCCTCATTAAGGCGATAGAAACGCTCAAAAAGACGACTCAAATGACTCTCATCCGCTATGCCAACGCCTGTATCGTAAAACGAAATGTAATGAAAATCATCGTCTTCCTTGTATTTGCTGATGCGAATGAGGATATTCTCGCCGCCATATCTGATACTGTTGTCGGCAAGGTTGCGAAAGATGCTGTAGATTAAGTTTCGGTTGCCGCTTATCAGCACATCATCGTCAATATTACACTGCATATCAATCTTTTTATCCTGTAAGGCAGAAGCAATGTCTGTCTGCAAGTCGGCAAGGAGGCTTTTGAGGTTGATTGATTCCAAGTAAAAGCTGCTTGGTGCTTCATCTATCCTTGTTAGAAGAGTCATATCGTGTATCAATTCCGATAAAGCGACAGTGCTTTGGTAAGCTCGGCGGGTGAAATGCAGTCGTTGCGATTCGTCCAAAGGCTGCTCTAAGAGGGTTTCAAGATAGCCTCGTATGACTGTAACAGGGGTACGGAGTTCGTGAGCAATGTTTGACGTCAATTCTTGCTTTAAAAGGTGTGTTTTTTCCTGTTTTGTGATGTCGTTTAATATTATTTCAAAGCTTTCATCTTCAAAAATATTTAAGCGAAGTGAGAATGCCTTGCCCTGTTTTTTGATTTGGGTCTCAAAATAATTGCCTTTCCGTTGCTTCAAAAAAAGATTTAACTCGTCAAAAGCAGCGTCATAGAAAACGGAAAGAGGGTTATTTGTACTGCTTGTAATGGTATCAATATATTGAATGAAGAGATTGTTATGAAATTCCACTCTTTTGTCGGCGGAAAAGAAACAAATACCTTCTTCCAAACTATGAACGTGTTGCAGGAGTTTTTCTCTCTCAAGAGCAATATCTTTATTACGCTTGCTCTTAACAAGGTTGCCGAATAGTTTCATAAGGGGTTACTTTTCTAAAATGTTATTATCAAATCTGTATCCATAGCCTGAACGATTTGTTATCAGACAAGCATAGTCACCAAGCTTCTTTCGCAATCTGGTTATATGCACATCAACCGTCCGCTCTGTGATATAAGGGGTCGCTTTCCAAACGTTGTTGATGATGTTTTGGCGAGAGAAAATTCTATTACCATTACTTGCCAGCAGGAAAAGAAGTTCAAACTCTGTTTTTGTGAGCAAAAGGCTCTCTCCTTTAATGGTTGCTTCTTTTAGTTTGGGGTTAATGATGAGGTCTTTGACTGCAATAAGTGCGTTGTTTGTTTCATCTGACGGAAGCAAATTAGTGTTAGTCCTCTTCAAAACAGCCTTTACACGGGCTACTACTTCTTTTATGGAAAATGGTTTAGAAATATAGTCATCGCCTCCAACAGAAAAACCAGTCAGCATATCGTTTTCAGTATCCTTTGCTGTCAGAAAGATAATTGGAGTGAGGTTTTGGTCATTACGAAGCGTCTCTGCCATTTTGTAACCCGACATTCCACCCATCATAACGTCAAGCAAAATGAGGTCTAAGTCTTCATTCACCTTCTCCAAAGCCTCTTCGGCAGATAAGCAACAAGTAACATCAAAGCCTTCACTTTTGAGATTAAATTCTAATATCTCACAAATATTGCGGTCATCATCAACAATAAGAATTTTGTTCATTTTCTTATACTTTTTAGATGGCAAAAGTAGTAATTTATAACAAAGTAGGGTAAATGTTAAATAAAATGTTAGTTCGTTTAACCAAAATTACCATTGACGTAGTTTTGAGTTTGGAGCTTTGTTGGACTGTTAAAGATTTGCTTTGTGTCGCCATATTCAACCAATTCACCAAGCATAAAGAAGCCTGTCTTGCTACTGATCCTTGCAGCCTGTTGCATATTGTGAGTTACTATTAAGATGGTGTAGTCGTTCTTCAATTCGTTAATCAGCTCCTCTATTCTTGCTGTTGATATTGGGTCTAAGGCAGAAGCAGGTTCATCCATAAGGATAATAGATGGCTCAACGGCTAAGGCTCTTGCGATACAAAGACGTTGTTGTTGTCCTCCCGAAAGAGCGTAAGCCGATTTATGCAGCTTATCTTTTACTTCGTCCCACAAGGCAGCAGCAACAAGAGCCTTTTCCACTTGCTGTGAGATAAAATCCTTGCGTCCCATAGCATTAACCTTTAAGCCGTAAGCCACATTCTCAAATATTGTTTTGGGAAAAGGATTAGGCTTTTGAAAAACCATACCTACATCTTTGCGTAATTCATCTACATTGACAGCCTTCTCGTAAATATCCCTGCCGTTAATCAAACACTGACCCGTTAAACGCGTGCCGTTAATCAGGTCATTCATCCTGTTGAATAGCCTTAGAAATGTAGATTTTCCACAACCCGAAGGTCCAATGAAAGCTGTTACACTCTTGGGGTCTATTCTCAAACTGATGTCTTTTAATGCCTGAAAGTCTTTGTAATAAAAGTTTATGTTCTTAGCTTCAATCATATCATTGTTATTTTAATTTGTTATTAGGTTCTTTTCAAACTTCCTGCGGATAATGGCAGCGACAATATTCATCAGCAACACTATGGCAATAAGTACTAATGCCGTACCGTAAGCCAAAGGTCGTGAGGCTTCAATATCTGTTCCGCTTGTTGCCAAAACATATAAATGATAAGGCAAAGCCATAACTTGGTCAAAGATAGATGTTGGTAATTTAGGCAGAAAGTATGCGGCAACGGTAAAGAGAATAGGTGCTGTTTCACCCGATACTCTGCCGATGGAAAGAATAAGCCCTGTGATTATATTTGGTGATGCGGCAGGAAGTACAATATGTCTTATGGTTTGAAGTTTAGTTGCTCCCAGTGCCAAAGAGCTACTGCGATAAGAGTCAGGGACAGCCTTGAGAGCCTCTTCTGTTGTTCTTATCACCAAAGGCAAAGTCAGCAAACCCAACGTAAGAGAACCCGCCAAAATAGAATCCCCAAACCCCAAAGTATTTACAAAAAGACTCATACCAAACAATCCAAATACAATAGAAGGCACACCACCGAGATTATTGGTCATTATCCGAATAATGCGTACTATTAAGCCTTTGCCGTATTCATTGGTGTAGATTGCGGACATCACTCCCAGTGGAAAAGCAAATATCATACTGCCTGCAATTAGACAAAGTGTGCCAACAATAGCTGGAAATATACCTCCATTAGTCATCCCGTCTGTTGGGGATGTTGTAATGAAGTCTATGCTCAATGTTCCCGCTCCATTATAAATAATAAATCCGAGTATCCATATTAAAAGTGCTACAACAATTATCCCAACTATTCGGAAGGCGGTAAAAGCTATAATCTGTTTATGTTTTCTATTCATATTGATATGTAAAAATAATTATTTGATATTTGTAATATTTAAGTTGAAAGTTATAGTATTTAACTTGAAAGTTATAGTATTTAACTTGGAAACTATAGTATTTAACTTGGAAACTATAGTGTTTAACTTGGAAACTATAGTGTTTGGCTTGAAAACTATAATATTCAACACAAAATCTACCTTTTCAGATAGAAAATGAAGTGAGTTTTGTATGTTGTGAATTAAGCGGGAAGTGAAATTTAATAATGCCGTTTTAGAGGGTATAAATGCTATGTAAGAGGCTTGTAATGAAGGTGTTTCCCCCCCCCCCGGGGGGGGGGGGGGGGGGGGGGGGGGGGGGGGGGGGGGGGGGGGGGGGGGGGGGTGGGGGGGGGGGGGGGG
>JAISLH010000052.1 GCA_031260565.1 Bacteroidales bacterium | reverse complement strand
CTTTATTCGCCCGACTGGCACAAGGGAGTGATTGGAATTGTAGCCTCGCGTATGATAGAGCATTATTATAAACCGACTATTATTTTTACAAAAAGTGAAGACTGTTTAGTTGGTTCGGCTCGTTCAATCAGCGGCTTTGATATTCATTCTGCAATTTCTCAATGCTCTGAGTTTATAGAGCATTTCGGCGGTCATAAGTCTGCAGCAGGGCTTACAATAAAGGAAGAGAACCTTGAGAAGTTTATTACTAATTTTGAGCAGGCTGTTACGACCATTATGAAGCGGCAATCAATGGAAGATGTGGCTTATACGCTTAATGTAGATATGGAATTGAACTTAAACGACATCAGTGGGCGGCTTATGAGGTTGTTGAAGCAGTTTGAGCCTTTTGGCAATCAAAATCCGGAGCCTCTGTTTGCCACTTCCCGTTTGGTAGAGACAGGAAATGCGAAAAAGGTCGGCTTAAATCATTTGAAGTTTTCGGTCATACACCCTCATATAAATTCGCAGCCGATTGACTCCATAGGCTTTTCGCTCGCCGACAGATTACCTCAAATCAGGCAGAAAGAGTTTGATATTTGCTACTCCTTATATGAGAACGAATACAACGGCACGAAAACACTGCAATTAAACGTAAAAGATATTCGTTAGTCAAGAATAACTCGCTTCTCAACCAAAGTTTCTAACTTAAATTCCTTAGTATCTAAGTTAAATTCCTTAGTATCCAAGTTAGATTCCTTAGTATCTAAGTTAGAAACTTCAAAGGCTATACTAACAGCTGCGTCCGAGATACTTTATTCCTTTGATGACAATATTGAAATCACGCTCTACGCTATAATTACGGGCATAGAGAAGGTTGAGACGATGGATGGTGCTGTCGTCAGTCTGCAAATCGTTAATGGAATCTTTGGTTGTAAGTACGCAAGGCTTGATTGGTGGCAGGTCATTGATGTTGCTGTCAGTTGCATAACCGACAAGGGTCTTGCCGGAGAAGAGAACGAGGACGCAATTCCTAATATAATGTAGCGGACTCTTGATGACAAAAATGAGAATAGGGGAGAGGGCAAGCAAAATTAAGGAGGCAGACAGGTCAAACAGACGTTTCTTGCGGCGATTATCTTCTTGGTTTATGCTGTTGAGGGTAACGGTGTAAAGGTCTATTGGAGTGTTGATGGAATTGGAAGAGATAATGAAATCAACTGTCTCAGGGGCTATGCTATAATGAATATTGGTCTTCGCCATTTCGCTCATAAGGCTGATGATTGTCGTTTGAGGCAGACTTTTGGCACAGAAGATGACCTCGCTAATGTTGTATATGCGAATGATGTCTTGGATTTGCGTTGTGCTGCTTTGGCAATAGATAAATTCGTGTCTTAGTTGAGTGTTACGAAGCATTTGAGCCACACGCTCACTCTCGTTCTTTTCGCCGATAATCAGGTAACGGGCGGCTTTTATGTCCGAAAAGTTCGCATTACCTGTCGTTATGTACCTTGTCAAAAGCCGAGAGACGAGAATAATGCCCAGCGTCATAACAGAGCCGATAAGTATCAAGGCACGTGAGTAACGTAAGGAAGCAGGCAAGAGCGAGTAAAAAACTAACAGGGTTATCATTCCAAAAAATACTCCGCTGATAATCCTTGTTGCCTTAGTGTTTTTGGAGTATCCGCCGTAGATATAAACTGAGGCAAGCAGCACAAGGATATAGCAGGGTATGACATAAAGAAGATAGGCAGGGGAATAATAATCTATGTCGTGCCATACGGTTGCTGCCCAGTAGCGTTCCAAGAGATAGAATCCAAGATAGGACAGAGCGAAGTCAAGTATGGGTTGAAAGGTGTTGTTGAATATTCTGACGATGGAGGCTATTGCTGCCTTGAACCATATAGACAGAGTGATGATAAAGGAAAAGGTTTTGCTCTGCTTTGATGATAAATGTTTCTTTGCAAATATCTCCATTGCGTTATAAAACGTATAGACATAGTTAAGGCTGCCTTTTTTTGTTGATTCACCTTTGTAGTGTATTATTCTGGCATCGTGAAGGTAGTAGTTCTTATATCCGGACTTGGTTATGCGGTATGAAAGGTCTATATCTTCACCATACATAAAGTAGTCTTCGTCCAACAAACCTGTCTTATCCAAACATTCTCGCCGTAGCATCATATAAGCTCCTGCAAGTACTTCTACTTCGTTTGTCTGCTCATAAGAAAGGTGTCCGAGATAATATCCAGCGTATTTTTTTGAATGAGGAAAGACTTTAATCAAGCCACTGAATTTGCAGAACGATACCCAAGGAGTAGGGAAGCCCCGCTTACTTTCTTTCAACAGATTACCATAGCCGTCAATCATCTTTATACCCAAGCCGCCACAATCTTTATGCTCGTCCATAAAGGTTATACATTTGGCAAAGGTCGTTTCCTCAACAACGGTGTCAGGATTGAGCAATAGGATATATTCACCGCTGCTTTGCCTTATTGCTTGGTTGTTCGCCTTTGCAAAACCTACGTTGTCCTTGTTTTCAATCAAAATGACGTTGGGGTATTTTGCTCTAACCATAGCAATGGAATTATCAACCGAATTGTTATCTACGACAAATATTTCCGCCTCTGCTACTTCCTTCAACGCCTTATAGACAGACGAAAGGCACTGATCTAAAAAATGAACGACATTATAATTGACTATTACTATTGAAATCTTCATTCCATTACGTTTTTACGAGGCTGCAAAGATACAAAAAAAAGAGACGTTACCAAAGAAACGTCCCTCTTATAAAGTTTTCAAATAGGTTTTTACCCTATTTATTTGTGTTTCTTTTTGCCTTTAAGATGTTATGGAATCTATTAGTGGTAGCAGGAGCAGGTTCAACAAAATTCTTTGCAGAACTAACTCTTGTGAATTCCACAGAGTATCCATATCCATAAGACAAAGTCAATTTATTACCATTGATAGTGAAGGCACCCGGTATATCAGCTAAATCATCAGCAGTCATAAAGAAAATAAGTGTTCCGTTTGGCTTTGTATAAGTATAGGTACAATCAGCAGTACCTCCTTCCCATTCGCTAAAATCCTCAACAACTACTCCGTCTTGGTAAATTATCCCTGTTTCAGTAACTTTCATTACAGCGTCAGTGGCGTTAGTGAAACTTAATGCCCACGTCAAAGTTTCATCAGTAGCAGTATATCCAGCTGCTTTAATAGAATCTAATGTTCCATACTCCCAACCATACCAGCCCATCAATATTTCATCTGCTGGAGTTGTCTCTACATATTTCCAATGTGTCCCTACCAAAGACGCAGGTGTTACTGCTGGGGGTGGATTTGGTGTTGTGCTGTCGTCATCATCGTCTCCGCACGATACAAAGCCTAAAGTTGCCGTAGCAATCGTTAAGAATAACCAAAATTTCTTCATCTTTATTTTCTCCTATTTTAATTTATATGAAAATATTTACTATTAAATTAGTTTGCAAAGGTACAACAATTTATTCAGAATAAACGCAAATTAGTACAAAATATTATCTTTGTTAAATAATTTTGCGTTTAGACATCACTTTAGTTTAATTTGACGCTGAAAATTCAAGATTTATTATGTTTTTATCTCATAATATTTACATAAAATACTCCTTAAAAGTCTCCATTTTGTCTATAAATTTTGCCAAAAAAGGGATGATTTTAGCCAAATCAAGGTACATTATACTGAAGTCAAGAAGTATTTTTCTAAAGCGGCGTTTCGTGACGCTGAAACGCCACTTTAGAAAATTAAAACGGCGTTTCATTTTGACGAAAAAGCACGAAAAAGGGGACAAAATACTATATTATCCCCATAAATTTAAATACTGCGTTAATGAAATAAGAGGACGTGAAATTTATACAAAAACATCAGACTCGCATCTCTAAAAAGAAATGTTTTTTAATGGTATTTTGTTGCAATAAATCTATAATTTGTGATGATGTTTTTTGATATTGTGCTGCCATAATCCTGTTTGTTTTTATCGGTTGTTGAATTTAAGACTGCAAAAGTACAAAAAATAAAATTAAAATGAGGTAGCGGAATTACCTTTGTGAAAAAAATTACCGCAAATCTTTCTTTTATGTCTTTTTTAGTATCTTTGCCGCAAAATAAATCTTGATTATGGCACTGATAAAATCTATTTCAGGGTTCAGAGGAACCATTGGCGGCAAGGCAAATGACAACCTTACGCCTGTTGATATTGTTAAGTTTGCAGCAGCTTTTGCAACCTTTATTATGGAAGGCAAAAAGGACGGCAATATTTCTATCGTTCTGGGAAGAGATGCAAGAATTTCGGGTGATATGGTCTCTAATTTGGTCTGTGGGACGCTGGTTGCGATGGGTGTTAGGGTGATTGACACAGGTCTTTCAACGACTCCTACCGTTGAAATGGCGGTTTGCGACTATAAGGCGGACGGAGGCATAATTCTTACCGCAAGCCATAACCCCGCTCAATGGAATGCCTTGAAGCTTCTCAACGGTTATGGTGAGTTTATCAACGCTAATGAGGGGCAAAAGGTCTTACAACTGGCGGAAGGTGAGTTTGAATTTGCACCTGTTGAGCGTTTGGGTCAATGTACCAAAGACTTTACTACGGTGGATAGGCATATTGACAAAATCCTTGCCTTAGACCTCGTAGATGTTGAGGCAATCCGTAGGGCTGATTTCAACGTTGCAGTGGATTCTGTCTGCTCTACCGGCGGCTTTGTGTTGAAAAAGCTCTTGTCAGCGTTGGGTGTAAATAAGGTAGTATCCTTGAACGCCGAACCGACAGGTATCTTTCCTCATAACCCTGAGCCATTACCGGAAAATATTACAGAGATATGTCAGGCTGTTGTCAAAAACGGCTGTGATGTGGGCTTTGTTGTAGATCCCGATGTAGATAGGCTGGCAATAGTATGTGAGAATGGACAGCCTTTTGTTGAAGAATACACTTTGGTTGCTGTTGCAGATTACGTTCTAAGCCAGACAAAGGGCAACACTGTCTCCAATCTCTCCTCGTCAAGAGCCTTACGTGATGTAACAGAAGCAAAAGGAGGCAACTATCAAGCGGCAGCCGTTGGAGAAGTTAATGTGGTTGCGATGATGAAGGCAACAAATGCCGTCATAGGTGGTGAAGGCAATGGCGGCGTCATTTATCCTGCTCTGCATTACGGGCGAGATGCTTTGGTAGGCATTGCGTTGTTTTTGACATATCTTGCCAAGAAGCAAATGACTTGCTCTGCTCTTCGTGCCACATACCCTGCCTATGTTATATCTAAAAACAAGATAGAGCTAACAGCTGATATAGACGTTGATTATATCCTCAGGTGCATTGCCGAAAAGTACAAGGACAACGACATATCTATAATTGATGGCGTCAAAATCAACTTTCCAACCAATTGGGTTCATCTTCGTAAGAGCAACACTGAGCCAATAATTCGCATATATTCCGAAAGTGGCACAGCAGATGAAGCCAACGCTTTGGCAAACTTGATAATCACCGACATCAAAGCCTTGATTGGCAAATAAGTTTTCCTGTTTTACACTTGCAAAAAAGCACAAAAATAATGCAAGGGCTTAGTTTGCAATTATTTTGTGCCTTTTTACAAATACACAACAAGTTTTAAGGACGTCTTAAACAGGTATTAAAGATATGAAAATGTCATTTTGAAATTTTTTATTATCTTTGCAGCCCAAAAAAATAAGAATTTAATAAAACCAAATTGAGATAATGAGTTTTAGAATAGTAGTTTTAGCAAAGCAAGTTCCCGATACGAGAAACGTAGGGAAGGATGCAATGAAAGAAGATGGCACAGTAAATCGTGCTGCCTTGCCTGCAATCTTCAATCCCGAAGATTTGAATGCCTTAGAAATGGCGTTAGAGATAAAGGACAGAAAGAAGGACGCCGTAATATCTATCATTACGATGGGACCATCTCGTGCAGCGGAGATAATACGGGATTCTATCTATCGCGGTGCTGATAATGGCATTGTTGTATCGGATAGAAAAGTGGCAGGGTCAGATACGCTGGCAACATCTTACACGATTTCGCAAGCCGTAAAGAAGTTAGGACACGTTGATTTGGTGCTTTGCGGTCGCCAAGCAATAGATGGAGACACTGCTCAGGTGGGTCCGCAGGTGGCAGAGAAGCTTAACATACCACAAATCACATACGCCGAAGAAGTAATCAGTGTCTCAGAGAAGTCTATTGAGATAAAGAGGCGATTGGAACGAGGCATTGAGGTTGTGGAATGTGGTTACCCTTGTCTTATAACGGTGCATGGCAGTGCTAAGGCTTGTCGCTTTTCTCATGCAAAGCGAGTTATGAAGTATAAATATTCGTTATCTGCTTCCGAAGCAGTCGAACGTAATGTTGATATGACGCAGGCATGGGCTAATAAACCATATCTGAAAATTGAAGAGTGGAATGCAGCCGATATTGCAGCCGAAGACAGCCGTCTTGGTTTGACTGGCTCTCCTACAAAGGTCAAGAAGATTGAGAATGTCGTATTAGCACAGAAGGAAAGCGTTAATCTATCAACGTCAGATGAAGATATAGACGGCTTAATGAAGGAATTGATAGCTGCACATATTATTGGATAATTATAAAACGAAGAATGATGAATGATATATTTGTATATTGCGAGATAACAGAGGAAAGAACGATTGCCGATGTTAGTTTGGAACTTTTGTCTAAAGCGAGAAAATTAGCCGATGACTTGAAGGTGAAGTTAGAAGCTATTGTTATTGGTAGCGAAGTAAAGGATCTGGAACAGCAACTTTATCCTTATGGCGTTGATTGTATAAATTACGCTAACGATAGCCGCTTGTTCCCTTACCAAACTTTACCTCATTTTTCCATAGTAAGCAAGCTGATTAAACAAAAACAACCTCAGATTGCTCTTTTTGGGGCTACTTCTGTTGGAAGAGACTTAGCACCAAGAGTTGCTTCGTTTCTGCGATGTGGTTTAACGGCTGACTGTACTTCTTTGGAGATAGGCGAACACGAAGATAAGAAAGCAGGCATTGTTTATAAGGATTTGTTGTATCAAATTCGTCCTGCCTTTGGTGGAAACATCATTGCGACAATCATAAATCCAGAAACACGTCCCCAAATGGCAACTGTGCGTGAGGGAGTGATGAAGAAGGAAATCTATAATGCGGCTTACAAAGGCTGTATCTGCAATCTTAATGTGGCGGAATATGTTTTAGACTCTGATTTTTGCATAAAGATAGTTGCTCGTCATATAGAGCAGCAGCGTATCAACATAAAAGGAGCACAGATTATCGTTTGCGGAGGCTATGGTATGGCTTCTGTAAAGGACGGCTTTAAAATGATACACGAGCTTGCTGATATGCTTGGAGGGGAAGTAGGGGCTACAAGAGCGGCTGTTGATGCTGGTTTAGCCGAACACGAACGTCAGATAGGGCAAACAGGAGTTACCGTTAGACCAAAGCTTTATATTGCCTGTGGAATCTCCGGTGCAGTTCAACATCGTGCTGGTATGGCGGAGAGTTCAAAGATTATCTCTATCAATACCGACCCTAACGCTCCTATCAACGCTATTTCCGATTACACCATAATAGGAGACGCAGCGGAGATATTGCCTAAACTCATCACGCATTACAGGGCAAATACAAAATAACGACATTTTACGAATTTAATACATCAAAAGATATGGCTAATTTTTTCACAGATAACGAGAGTTTGAATTTTCATCTTCATCAAGACCTGATGAAGGATATTATTAAGTTAAAAGAAAAAGATTATGCGGACTTCGGCAAGTTTGACTATGCACCAGAAAACTATGAAGATGCAATAGACAGTTACCAAAAAGTATTGGAGATTGTCGGAGAGATAACAGGCGAAGTACTTGCTGAGAACGCAGAAGATATAGATAAGGAAGGACCAAAAGTAGAGGACAACGCCATAATCTATGCTGCTGGAACGACTCGCAACCATGAGGCTTTGACAAATGCAGGTCTTTATGGTATGAGTCTGCCTCGCCAGTATGGTGGCTTGAATTTCTCTTATGTACCTTATGTTATGGCAGCTGAAATAGTGTCAAGAGGTGATTGCGGCTTTGCAAATATATGGGGATTGCAGGATTGTGCAGAAACGATATACGAATTTGGCTCTGAGGAAATAAAGAACGAATACTTACCTCGTATAAACAAAGGAGCAACCTGCTCAATGGACTTAACCGAGCCAGACGCTGGTTCAGACCTTCAAGCCGTAGGGTTAAAGGCACGCTTTGATGAGCAGAATAATTGTTGGAGACTAAATGGCGTTAAGCGTTTTATAACCAATGGTGATGCCGATATTAAGTTGGTCTTGGCTCGTTCAGAAGAAGGCACAACGGACGCAAGAGGTCTGTCTTACTTTGTTTATGACAGGACGAGCAAGGCAGTAACCATTCGCCGTATAGAAAACAAGCTCGGCATTAAAGGCTCGCCTACCGCTGAATTAGTCTTCAATAACGCACCTGCAAAATTAGTTGGTGATAGAAAACTCGGCTTAATCAAATACGTTATGACCTTGATGAACGGAGCAAGGCTTGGCGTAGGAGCTCAATCTGTTGGTTTGGCAGAAGCAGCATACAGAGAGGCGTTGAAATATGCCCACGAAAGAGAGCAGTTTGGAAAAACTATCAAGGACTTCCCTCAGGTCTATGAAATGCTTGCCAATATGAGAGCAAAGATTGACGCTGTTCGTACTCTGCTTTATGAAACGGCACGTGCTGTTGATATGACTAAGGCTTTGGATGCTATGTCAAAAGACCGTACATTGCTGCCTGAGGAACGTCAAAGTTTGAAAAAATATCAACGTTTGGCTGATATGCTTACACCTTTGGTAAAATTATTTTCATCAGAGTATGCAAACCAAGTTACTTATGACACAATACAAGTCTATGGTGGCAGTGGATTTATGAAAGATTACCCTGTGGAAAGAATGTACCGTGATGCGAGAATATTGACCATTTATGAAGGCACATCGCAGTTGCAGGTCGTTGCTGCCATTCGTGGGATTGCTCAGGGCACTTACCTTGCCAGAATAAAGGAATATGAGGATATGGCTGTAAAAGATGAATGTCAGGCATTGAAAAACGTATTGATAAAGATGAGAGAATGCTTTGAGACAACGGTTGAAAAAGCTAATAGTTTTGGTTCTACATCGGAAAGCTATGAATTTAATGCTCGGCGTTTGGTTGAAATGGCTGGCTATCTTATAATGTGCAACCTGCTTCTGATAGACGCTAACAAAGATGACAGATTTGCTGCTTCTGCCGAAATAATGATAAAATATGCTCAGGCAGAAATGGAAAAATCGGCAGCATACATAGAAAACTTTGACGAATCAATATTAGAACAATACAAAAGCATATTGTAGCAGCATATTGTAAGGGCAGGGTCTGCCTGCCCTTACAATAATGACCGCATAAATCACGTTGGGCAGGCAAACCCTGCCCCTACGGTTCTTTGTTTTAATTTTCTATCTCTTTGTTTCATTTTTCTATCTCTTGATAATAGAAAATTATTACTTGATAATGGTTTCGGTGAATAAATAACGTTATCATATATATTACTGACACCTAATTTCCCATACACTGCATACGACATAGAGAGAGTCAAACTCTCTATGTCGTATGTGGTGTGACAGACAGACATATCTATAGGGTTTGTCTGTCTGTCCGACTTATTGTTGTTCATTTAAATGGTGTATAGAACCTGTCTTTTTAACTGAAATATGTCGCCTGTAAAATTATCTTTATCCCTATGGCAAAGAAGACTAAGGCAGCAAAGACGAGAGCATATTGAGGTTTGACAAAGTAGAGCTTAGAGCCTATCTTCACGCCAATAAGAGCAAAGGCAAGGGTTATGACGAAGATTGCAATGAGTGTTATAATCTGCTGCTGCAAAGACCATTCCAATCCAAATCCTAAGCCGATGATGAAAGCGTCCATACTTGTTGCAACAGCCAAAGTGATGATGACAGCAAGGCGACTGATGTCAAAAATCTTCTCCTTGATGTTGTAGTTCCTTGCCTCCAACAATGCCTTCAAACCTATGATGATAAACAATCCAAAAGCAATATAATGCCCTATGCCTGTAATCATTTCTTTTAAAAAATCACCTATTAAAATTCCCAAAACAGGAAATAGCGTCTGTGTTATGGCGAAGATTAAAGCCAAAAGCAGCCCCCTCTTCTTTGTCATACTCTTCTGCATTCCGCAGGCTGTGGAGACTACGAATGTGTCCATACAGTTGGCAAGTGCTACCAAAACTGCCTCAATTATAATGTTTATCATATCTGTTGCTCTAATGTTTTTGTGATTGATATAAATTGATTTACGCTTAATTGTTCAGCTCTTTGGGTCATATATTCGGGTGGTATTGCTGTCAAATCCATTTGTAAGGCTTTGAGAGCTGAACGTAACATCTTCCTGCGTTGATTGAAGGCTGTTTTAACCACTCTCAGAAAGAGTTTTTCATCGCAAGGCAGGTTTTTAGTTTGATTACGAGTCATACGGATAACAGCCGATTTGACCTTTGGAGGAGGATTGAATACTGTTGGTTCAACCGTGAAAAGGTACTCCATATCATAGAAAGCCGAAAGCAAAACACTCAAAATGCCATAAGTCTTGCTGCCCTCACTGGCTACAACCCTTTGAGCTACTTCTTTTTGGAACATTCCCACAACTTCATCAACCATATCTTTATTGTCAAAGACTTTGAAAAGGATTTGGTTTGATATATTGTATGGAAAATTACCTATAATGCTTATCTTATCGGCGAAGACAGAGGATAAATTCATCTGCAAAAAGTCTTCATTATATACGTCAAGGGTAGGGTAGTGAGCCAGCAGATAATCAACCGACTCTTTGTCTATTTCTACTACTTTTAGCTGTCCAATGCTTTGGTTGTCCAACAAATACTTTGTAAGCACTCCCATACCTGACCCTATTTCTATGACGTTTTGCAACTGCTGCAGACTGCCTGCAATCCTTTGTGCAATGGCTTCATCTGTAAGGAAATGTTGCCCAAGATATTTCTTTGCTTTAACTGATTTATCCACGTAATGGTCTTTCATTAGGCGTGCAAAATTAGTAAATTTATTGAAGTGTGTTATTGTTTTCAAAAAAATGTAGTAATTTTGCCGCCCAAAACAATAACAAAAATTACCACATTATGTATAATAATTTTCAAGATTATCTCACACAGGAGATACAAGGTATAAAAGACGCAGGTCTTTACAAAAACGAACGGATTATAACCACACCTCAATCTGCTGCTATCAAAGTGCAGGGAGATATTGAAGTGCTAAACTTTTGTGCTAATAACTATCTCGGCTTGGCTGATAGCAAAGTCTTGGTTGAAGCAGCAAAGAAAGCACTTGATGCAAGAGGTTATGGTATGTCAAGTGTGCGTTTTATCTGTGGCACTCAGGACTTGCACAAAGAGCTTGAGGCTAAGATTGCTCGCTTCTTTGGCACGGAAGATGCTATTCTCTATGCTGCTTGCTTTGACGCAAATGGCGGTGTCTTTGAACCTTTGTTGAGTGAGCAGGATGCTATCATCAGTGATGCTCTAAATCACGCCTCAATCATAGATGGTGTAAGGCTTTGCAAGGCTCAACGCTTTCGTTATGCAAATGCTGATATGGAGGATTTGGAAAAGCAGCTCATTGCCGCTAAAGATTGTCGTTTTCGCTTGATATGCACTGACGGTGTGTTCTCTATGGACGGCAACGTAGCTCCTGTTGATAAGATTTATGCCTTAGCTCAGAAATACAACGCAATGGTTATGGTTGATGAGTCTCATTCGGCAGGTGTTGTAGGCAGAACGGGCAGAGGTACGACAGAGCTCTATAACCTTGCAGGACAGGTAGAAATCATCACCGGAACACTCGGAAAAGCATTTGGAGGAGCGGTTGGTGGCTTTACAACAGGCAAGAAAGAGATAATAGAAATGTTACGTCAGCGTTCTCGTCCGTATCTTTTCTCCAACTCAATTCCGCCGATGATTGCAGCAAGTGGCATAGCAATGTTTGACTTGATTGACAAGACTAACGAACTGCAAGACAAGCTACATTCTAACACCGAATACTTTGTTGCCAAGATGAAAGCAGCCGGTTTTGACATCAAGCCAACGCAGTCTGCAATCTGTGCTGTTATGCTTTATGACGCTAAGCTCTCACAGGACTTTGCTTCCAAATTACAGGACGAAGGCATCTATGTTACAGGCTTTTACTACCCCGTTGTGCCGAAAGGACAGGCAAGAATAAGGGTTCAGGTCAGTGCAGCTCACACGGTAGAACATTTAGACAAGTGCGTCAATGCTTTCACTAAGATAGGCAATCAGTTAGGCGTCCTTAAATAGAGCAAAAAAAACAAATTTATAAACAATACAGATGAAAAATATACTTGTATTAGGCTCTGGCGGACAGATAGGCTCGGAGCTTACCGTGAGATTGAGAGAGGTTTATGGCAATGCAAATGTTGTTGCCTCAGACCTTGACCCCAACCGTCTTACCGCTCAAATCAGAGAGGCAGGACCTTGCTATCCCTGTGATGCAACAAAAGCCGAGCAGATAGCAGCAATAGTCAAAGACCACAAAATAGATACTATCTACAACTTGGTAGCAATCCTTTCAGCCACAGCAGAAAAGAACCCGATGTTAGGCTGGAATGTTGGTATGGGTGCATTGTTGAATTGCTTGGAAGTGTCAAAAGAATACTCGGCAGCCTTATTCACTCCATCGTCAATAGGTGCTTTCGGACTTAATACTCCTCTCAATGGCACACCACAAGACACTATCCAACGCCCACGAACTATCTATGGTGTAACAAAAGTGAGTGGTGAATTGCTGTCTGATTATTACTTTGAGAGGTTTGGTGTTGATACACGTTCGGTACGTTTTCCGGGCTTAATATCTAATGTTACTCCTCCGGGAGGTGGAACGACTGATTACGCTGTTGATATTTATTATGCAGCAGTTAGAGGAGAGAAGTTTGAATGTCCATTGGCAGCAGGTACTCTTTTGGATATGATGTATATGCCTGACGCTATTGATGCTGCTATTCAGATTATGGAAGCTGACCCAACAAAGCTCATTCACCGCAATTCATTTAACGTTACGGCTATGCACTTTGACCCTGAGGCTATTTATGCTGAAATACGCAAACACAGACCCGACTTCATTATGACTTACAACCCTGACTCATTAAAGCAAAAGATAGCAGACTCGTGGCCTAACTGGATGGACGATACAGCGGCAAGAGCTGAGTGGGGATTTAATCCTAAGTTTGGTTTGGAGCAAATGACAATAGATATGCTGGCAAAACTGACGAC
This sequence comes from Bacteroidales bacterium, assembly GCA_031260565.1. GTDB lineage: Bacteria > Bacteroidota > Bacteroidia > Bacteroidales > P3 > JAISGN01. Next base: position 6,317 of record JAISLH010000052.1, on the reverse strand, counting down.
AAAACTTTTGTAACTAATACTTTAATCGTACATATACAAGGGGTCTTCGGACTCCTTTTTTTTGTGCCTTGTTTGTTAGAAATGAAACGCCACTTCAGCGTCACGAAGTGGCGTTTCAAGAAAACAAGGTGGCGTTTGGCTAAAAGGAATACTTATCCATTCTGCGACAAAAGTAACTTTTTTTAGCAAAAAGGTTGCAAATAAGAAAATAATATGTACTTTTGCAACGTGAATTTGTGAGAAATGTACTCAAAGAGTTGAGTATTTGTAACAAATTTACTTAAAATAGGTACTGAAATCTACAAAATTCTACCCTAAAAAACAAAAAAACACCACAATTTACTTTCGTGGGATTTGCTTATTCAGTTTTTTAGGTGATTTGTAGAACCTCAGTACCGGAGTAGGTAAAGATGTTATTATTTTCCCACGCTTGCACGAAACTAAAAAGGAAACAATTTTTATGTTTAACTTAATACTTATCAAACAATGGAACACTTATTATTATGTTCTTGCGACTCTAAAAAGAGAAAAAAGAGCAAGAAGGAAGCCAGAATCAAAAAAATGACTACTTTTGTCGCTATGAAAAAGCTGATTTTCATACTGCTTCTATCTGCGACAAACCTTTCTGTACAAGGGCAGGTTGTCTCTAACCTCACTAATCTTGAGAGTGGAGAATATGTCATCAGTAGCAACCATGAGAGTGGCAGCACTGACGGGGCTATCGGCACTAAAATATTGCGGTATGATGACAGAAGGCATATCCTTGCCGATATGAGCCTTTCTTTTACCGCCAATCACAGAGCCTGTTTTCATCTTATAACAAAAGGGCAACTGACGGCTCAATATGTTTCCGTTCCACAAGAATATCATGTTACTGACTTTTCTATACTTGGTGACATGTTGTATTTTTGTGGCTATACTTCAAATTCAACAGGCACTGTACCTGACTCTATAGGTTTCATTGCTTACTTTGTTATTAGCAATGCTTATAATGGAGCTTTGGAATGGCAATGCACTCCAATTCCGACAACGACTGTTGTTAGAAAGATAGAGACGTATTTTCAGGGGACAGATAATTTGCCAGTGGTGGTAGGTATCGGCGAGCAGTATTATGGTAAGCCGCCTGCTTGGATAGAAGATGACCTTTATAACCAAGAGCCTTGTTGTGGAGGCTTCCCGTTTGGACCTATGAAAACCATTCCTCCCGGACCGCCACCAACCACAGGACATTGGGACTATTTTGATAGTTTTTACTACGACTGCCTTATTTTCTATAAGCCAGTGGAGCATTATGACGCCACCAATAATTATGTGTATAATGATGTACTACTATACAGACATAAATTTGATAAAGCAGACGCAATGTATAGATATGAAGACTTTGGTGATATAGCCATAACAGACAACTATATTTGCTTGGCTTCTGCTCAGGAGTTTAATCTTCCTACCTCGCTAACTCGTGTTGGTACAAATTTTGTTTTAAGAAGGTTTAACAAAAACACTTTTGCCCAAGAAGTTAGTAATGAGCAATCTCCTTATGGAAGTGGCATTTCAAGTCCTGCAGCGTTTGGGCTTCATTTAAGAACACTAAGAGGAGATACGATAGCTTTTTCCTATGCTGTAGATGCCGCTATCAATTGGACAGTGGTTGCCCCAAACATTATAGGCAAAGTGTTTATTGGTGTCAGTCCATTTCTTGATATTCATACCTCTGTTGTGGGGTCGCAGATAAAAAGCATACGAAAATTAGAATACTTTCCCGAGAGTGATGAGATAGTAACCTCTATTACACCCGGCACTCACTTTGTGCCTAACCAAATTCATACAGATTTCCATTATATTGATATGGCAAATACTATTTTTGGACTTTACCCCAGTAATATTTTTGGTATCAACAGGCAACATGCAACATGGGACTATATTCTACGCTGTGATGACAACTACCTGGCTGTGGTTGGTAATGATGCTGATGGAATACATATATTTGAGAAAGCAACGCATAGGTTTAATAGCAACCAATGCCAGCTGTCTATAAATGATTTAATGTTGGTAGAGGAAATATATCCTTTTACTGATTTTGAGTATTTACTTCCGTGTTATTATGCGTTATTGGAATTCACCAATGGAGAAGTTTCGGGAGGAAGTGCCATTCCAATATATACATATAAGGCAAGGCTCAATACTACTGCACCGTTAGAGTTAGAACGAAGTGTCATAAATCCGATATGCGAAAGTCAAAATTAATAATTAAATAAGAAAGGAAAATAGAAATGAAAAGAACATTTTTAACATTAGTTTTATTGCTTACCGCTTTTGCAGGTAAGGCTCAGTATCCCGCTTTTGATACATTTTATGTTTATCACCCTCCGCAGCTAAATGGATGCCCAATTGGAACGCCAAACTTTGCTTATTACAATTATAGAGGTCACTATTGTCCTCCGTACAGTGATTATTATGACATTAACAAATTTGTTGTCATAAATGGTCATGTTGCTTCCAGCAATAGTTATGGGGTTACGTGCGTGGCACAGCCTTACCACTTTGACTCTACAGTATATCTTTGCGGAGTTGCGGTAAGAGGCTATTCCATAGGTGTTGACTTGGATCCTGGCTATCGTGTACGTCTTTTAGATGAAAATTTTGATAGTTTAGCAAGTGAGGTAGTACATCATGTAAATGCAGACTCTGACGGCTATAAACGTTTGTATTTTGGCACCGCCGTCCCTGTGCAAGATTTTTATTTAGCTGGTGATGTTGGGATTTATCCTGTTAGTGCCTCTCCTTATTATCCTATGACTGAGGGGACTTATGATACCTGTCTTGCTGATTGGTTCTATGAACACAACTATCCTTTTGTTAGTGTGCCCGGTTTCCGTGTGAATGACAACTCTGTCTATTGCTTCTTTGATGAGAGCCCTTATTTCAAAAAAAATGGGCAATGGACTCGCTTTGCGGACGACTCGGTTTATGAACTTTATCAACAGTCGTTCATAGAGATTTTGCCTGTCATTATGGTCTTAACGGATATACCACCAGAGCCGGATAGTTGTCGGTGTGATAACTGCGGCTGTGATACCTGTCCGCCTTGCTGCGACACTTGCGAAAATATGCTAACTCAGATAAATCTTGACAAGTCTTGCAACATCTATCCTAACCCAACAAGTGAGGAGCTGACCATAACGAGTGATTATAACATCAAAGCGTTGGAAATTTATAATGAAGTAGGTGTCAAAGTCAGGGAAATACTGCTAAACACACAGACGACAACGATAAACGTCAGTGATTTAACAGCAGGCAACTATGTTATAAAACTCTTAACTTCACGAGGCACGGCAACTAAGAAGTTTGTGAAGAAGTAAATAAAATCATTTATCTTAATAAAAGAAAAGCCCAGCAGTATTGTTGGGCTTTTTCTTATTTATTCCGTTGCCAAACGTTACTCCATATTATAACGAGTGAGAAGATTGTCGTGCGTGATGTTTATAGGATTTTGTTCAAACCACTTCATAAAGTCATCATAAAGTTTTCTGTTCTCTTTAATCCATTTTGTACTTTCTGCAGACGAGCCATTGCCAAAGAGCCAATAGTTATAAGCGTCAAAATAACCACAACTTATAAGTGTTTTGTGATAGTCAAAAAGCACATTGTGAAAGTCTGGGGACAGGGCTGTTAATTCATTTAGAAAGCGTTTGCGGATGCGTATCAATGCAGCCAAATCCAAATAACGCTCTCCTTTGCAAGCCTTCTTTATTGCCGCTGTGTAGTGCTCAGGGAAAAGGTTATGCCGTTCATAAGAGTCGGAATAGATAATGGTAGGGTTATAAAAATCAACTTCTACTTCATCTCTGTTAAGCGTTATCTCATTGTTGAAGACGTCAAAGAGCTGCTTGGAAAGTAACTTGCTTCTCTCTGTATCGCGTTCCAAATTCATAAAAATCTCACCAAACATCACAGCCCATACTTCCTCAGTAGAAGACAGATAGACCTGTGTTGCACGATAATAATTGGAGGCAAAAGCAGGTTCAATCTCCATTCCCTTTTCATAATAGAAGAGAGCCTGACGAAAATCCTTCTGATTGTATGATATATTACCTAATTCAAGATATAGACAACCTGCATTAGGAAAGCGTTTTAGTCCTTGATTATAAGTACTTACCGCCTTGCCACTCTGCCCCATATCATCATAAGTGTTACCTAAAAGCTGGTAAAAATCTGCTGTTGCCTGCGGCTCATTTATCAAAGGTAACAAAACATTAACAGCATCTTTGTAATCCTTTAACTGATTGTCGCACCAAGCTAACTCATAAGAGTATTTTAACAGGTCAGCCCCGTTATCCAAAGCCTTCAAAATGGCAGTACGGGCAAAGACATATTCGCCATTATCAACCATTTTGGTAATCTGCTCAAAGCGACTGTCCTTTACCGTATCAACGTCCTTAGTCTGCCCCTGAGCAATATTGCAAAGAGCAAGCGACACAACTAAAACCAAACATCTACTATTCATAATCCGTAAAATTAAGACTGCAAAAATACAAAAAAAATTAAAGATTAAACCAAAAATGTTATCAAGAGATAGAAAATTAAAACAAAACGTAGGGGCAGGGTTCGCCTGCCCAACGTCTGTCCGCCCTAATAATAATGACCGCATAAATCACAATGGGCAGGCAGACCCTGCCCCTACGATGGTTAATAACAATAATAAAATTCTATTATCAAGAGATAGAAAATTAAAACAAAGAGATAGAAAAATGAAACAAAGTTCTAAAAATAGATTTCACAAAATTTATGTACCTTTGCAAACTCAAATTTTAATTTTTAGGATATTATGATGACTTGTGAAGACGCTAAAATCAATAAGATGGTTTTGCACAAAGTTGGCAACAAAAACAACAACGAACCTCTCGGACTTTCTAAAGCCCCTTTTATGCTGCACCCCGACATTAGCAGCCTGTTGCTTAAATACTTTCTGACTCCTTTTAAGAGCAATATGTATTATAACTTCTCCCACGACACTAACCTTGATTTGAATAAGGTCTTTGTCTTTTGCAGGGAAATATTCAGCAATCCTGAACAAAACCTTTATGAGCAATCCTGTAATATTGCCAATCACCTTTATCAGACGTCAATACACCCTAACATTAAGTCAGGAGAGTTGTATGTTACTTATTTGGAGAACTGTTATTTAAACGGAGAAATACTTGACGCTATTGGTATTTTTAAGTCTGAAAGTAAAGAGACATACTTAAAAGTCTATCCACAGGGAGAAGGCTTTGAAATAGAGAGCGACAGCGGCATTAACATCAACAAACTTGACAAAGGCTGTATTATCTTTAATTGTGAGCAGGAGAATGGCTATGTGGCGTCTGTTGTTGATACGATAAGCAGGGCTAATGAGGCAGTGTTTTGGATTGATGACTTTCTGCATTTGAGACAGAGAAAGGATAATTACTTTAATACCGAGCACGCTATTGATATGTGCAGAGGATTTGTTAATGAATACTTGCCTACCGAGTTTGAAATGGGTAAGGCAGACCAAGCAGAGTTGCTTTCCAAGAGTGCTAACTACTTTAAGGAGCATAACAACTTTAACATAGAAGATTTTCGTAATACAGCCTTTGAACAGCCTGAACTTCAAAACGCTTTCAACAACTATAAACAGACCTATGAGGAAGAAATGGATATGGAATTTACAGATAACTTCACAGTTGATGGCGAAGCATTCCGTAAAGGACAGCGTTTTTTCAAAAGTATTCTTAAACTTGACAAAAACTTCACCGTCTATATTCACGGCAAGCGAGAGCGAATGGAGCAAGGCACTGACCAAGCAAGCGGCTTAAAATACTACAAATTTTACTATCAGGAGGAGAAATAGCCGATGATAGAAATATCTGATATAACAGCCTGCATTTGGGATGATATAAAGCATTTTGACGACTATATAAACAAGTGCTTTGCTGATGAAGACCTCCTGTTGAAGGAAATGACAGACTACTGGTTTGAACGCAAAGGCAAAAGGATTAGACCCATACTTACGTTGCTTGTGGCTAATATGCTGGGCAAGGCAACTGATGTAACATATCGTGCTGCTGCTGTTTTAGAGCTTATACATACTGCTTCTCTTATCCACGATGATGTTTTGGACGCAAGCCCTCTAAGACGTGGTAGAAGTACCATTAACAACGTTTGGGGCAATAACAGTGCTGTTCTTTTGGGCGATTATATTTATGGAAAATGTATGGAGCTTATTGTTACCGAGCAGGACTTTGATTTAATGCCTGCCTACTCCAAAGTTGCCATTGCCTTACCCAAAGGAGAGT
>JAISLH010000014.1 GCA_031260565.1 Bacteroidales bacterium | reverse complement strand
ATGCTAAAATGGAAAGGGTTGGAATAGAAATCAGAGGTAGATCCAAAGCATAACATATCCCTTTTGCTGTGCTGACTCCGATACGTAAGCCTGTGTAAGAACCCGGTCCCTTGCTTACGGCAACAGCTGACAAGTCTTTATAGGCATATCCGCTTTGCTTAAACAAATTATCAATCATCACTGACAAGCATTTGGAATGTGCATTTGGCACATCGCTCTCCTGATACGCCACAACCTCCTCACCAAGCAACAAAGCACAAGAGCAGATATTGGTTGCCGTTTCAATAAGTAAGATTAAAGGAGTGTTCATTGTTGAATCCTAACTGCGGGTTAAAAGTTGCGAAGAGCGTGTCTAATATCTTCATCAACGGAAGTAAAGAGAGAGTAAAACGTCTTATCATCAAATAGTATTTGAGCAATATAAGCCTTCATCAAAGTTTTAATTTCTATTGTTTCTTTATCCGATAGCTGCTTGGGTTTAATGTTGTTTTTCGCTGCAAAAGCCAAAAACTTATTGTAAAGCTCGTTTGAGATAGCGAAAGAAGCTAAAAACTGCTCCCCATTAGCATAAGCGGAAAAATCTTTGCGGTGATTGTCCGCATAATCAAAGCAATACTTATAAATCAAACCAAATCTAAGCAAGTCAGTATAAACTTCGCTGCGTTTATAAGCGTGGTAAGACAACTCAATATCAGGCTCTATACCACCGCCTCCATACACAAAGCGACCGCCTTTTGTCTTGTAGCGAAGAGAATCAACGTGGGCAATGGTATCTGCGTCATTTTCCATATTAGCATAGCGAGCAATGAAGTCAGCATAGTATTGTTCAGGGTCATTGGAGGTGTATGGTCGTTGAATGCAGCGTCCCGAAGGAGTATAGTAACGGCTTATTGTCAGTCTTATTGCAGAGCCGTCAGGTAAAGGCACTTGTTCTTGCACTAATCCTTTGCCAAACGTACGCCGACCTATAATCTTCCCTCTATCATTGTCCTGTATTGCACCAGCAAGTATCTCTGACGCCGAAGCACTAATCTCATCTATCAACACAATCAGCTTTCCTTTTTCAAACAATCCGCCAGCAGTAGCATAGCTCTTATCCTTCGTGTTATTGCGACCTTTGGTAAAGACTATCAAATCACCCTTAGGCAGAAATTCATCGGCAATAGCAACTGCTTCCTGCAAATATCCGCCACCATTACCTCTTATATCAAAAATCAACTGCTGCATATCGTTATCGTACTTCAAAGCCGACAGAGCCTTGAAGACTTCATCGTGAGAAGTAGAAGAAAACTCCGTTAGTTTGATGTAGCCTGTGGTTTTGTCCAACATACCGTAGTACTCAACGCTATTGGTCTTAATAACATCACGAGCAATAACAAAATCTATCAACTTATCCAAGCCATTACGCTTTATTGAGAGCTTAACCTTTGTTTTCTTTTTGCCTTTTAGCAACGACATCACATCATCATTCTCTATCTTTATGCCTGCTCTGAGGGTATCATTTATTTTAACTATTCTATCACCGGGCATAATCCCTGCCTTAGCCGAAGGTCCTCCCTTTACGGGTTGAATAACGACTATCGTATCCTCAACAATGCGGAACATAACCCCAATACCTTCAAAATTGCCGTTAAGCCCTTCGCTTTCCTTTCTAACTTGGGCAGCGGTAAGATAAACGCTATGCGGGTCTAATTGAGCTAAAAGGCTTGTGATAGTTTGGTCAGTGAGGCTGTCTATTGATAGTTTATCTACATAATTGCTGTTTATCAACCGCAGGACATCAGTAATCTTGGTTGCGTTGGTGTCACTGTCGGCATTGATACGTCTGCTTTGTGGCATTTCAAAGATACCGATTGCAATTCCAACTACTAAGGATATGATTATTGTTGTAATCGTTTTAACGGAAGGTTTCATTGATATAATTTTATTAAAATTTGGTTTAACATCATTCCTTACTAATTACGGCGTTTCTCATGCTGCCGAAGTTTAGTGGTTATAGTTTTTCTATCCAACTATCTACTTCTGCAGCTGTCAGGGCTACGCAGTCTATTTTGTGCTTTTTCCTTAACCCATTTAAATCATTGAATAGTTTGGAAGGGGTTATAGCCTTCATCTCTTCTGTTTTCTGTATGCCGAGTTTTCTTATCAATGCTATCCAATGCTTCGCCATACCTAAGGCTTCAAAGTCTTCATCGGTTGAAAGAATTTCTTTCTTCTCAGGCTTCATTTGTGGGAAGAGAAGCACATCTTGTATTGAGTGAGAATTGGTCATCATCATTGCCAAGCGGTCTATGCCTATGCCCAAGCCAGATGTTGGCGGCATACCATACTCTAACGCACGCAGGAAGTCTTCGTCCAAGACCATAGATTCAGTGTCGCCACGCTTGCCAAGCTCCAACTGATCTTCAAATCGTTGCCGCTGGTCAATAGGATCATTCAACTCCGAGTAAGCATTACATATTTCCTTGCAGTTGCAGATAGCCTCAAAACGCTCCACTAAGCCGTTTTTGCTGCGGTGTTTCTTTGCCAAAGGCGACATTTCTATTGGGTAATCGTAGATAAATGTAGGCTGTATAAGCTTTCCTTCGCACGTTTCGCCGAATATTTCATCTATTAGTTTGCCTTTCCCCATTGTGTCATCGGTTTCTACATGTAGCTTATGACATACCTCACGCAACTCCGCCTCTTCCATTTGCGAAATGTCAATAGATGTGAAATGCTCAATGGCTTCATACATCGTAAATCGCTGCCATGGACGCTTGAAGTCAATAATATTTTCACCTACCTGCACCTTTGTGTCATTATGAAGTGCCAATGCAATCCGCTCAACCATTTCTTCCACCAAGTCCATCATCCAAAAGTAATCCTTGTAAGCAACATACAGCTCCATCTGAGTAAATTCGGGGTTATGAAATCTATCCATTCCTTCATTGCGAAAGTCCTTTGAGAACTCATAAACACCATCATATCCCCCAACAATAAGCCTTTTGAGGTATAACTCATTTGCAATACGGAGGTAAAGGGTCATATCAAGGGTGTTGTGATGCGTTTTGAAAGGACGAGCAGCAGCTCCACCATAGACAGGTTGCAGGATTGGTGTCTCTACTTCAAGGTATCCCTTTTCATTAAGGAAGTTTCGCATGGTATTAACCAACTTCGTACGCTGTACAAATGTCTCTCTGTATTGCGGATTGACTATCAAGTCAAGGTAACGTTGGCGATAACGCTGTTCAGTGTCGGTAAAGGCATCATAAACAACACCAACCTTTTGCTTAACAATAGGGAGAGGGCGAACAGATTTACAAAGCACAGTCAGCCCCTTCACATGTATGGAAATTTCTCCCATTTGAGTAACAAAAACATAGCCTTTCACTCCTATAATATCACCAATATCAAGCAGCCTTTTGAAGACCACGTTGTACAAATCCTTGTTCTCATCGGGGCAAATCTCATCTCGTTTAACATATAGCTGTATTTTGCCCACGCTATCCTGAAGTTCAACAAACGAAGCCGCTCCCATAATTCTGCGACTCATTATCCTACCGGCAAGGGACACCTCTTGAAAAAGGCTGTTGTCGGAGGGGAACTTTGCTAATATTTCTGTTGTTTTAGCATTCACTTCATATAGTGGAGCGGGATAGGGATTGACCCCAACTTCTCTTAGTTTTTCCGCTGCCTCACGCCGTAAAATTTCTTGTTCTGAAAGTTCTGTCATAATCAATTATGAGTTTTTTTGGACTGCAAAGGTACAAAAATTTGGCATAATGGGCAAAAAGAGGCAAATATATAAGGACTATTTTCACCAAATGCCAC
>JAISLH010000027.1 GCA_031260565.1 Bacteroidales bacterium | reverse complement strand
AGGGGATAAAATACTATATTATCCCCATAAAGTGATATATTGCGTTATTGCAATAAGGTTACATAAAATTTATATAAAATCATCAGGTTTTTAATACGCAAAAGAGGCGTTTTTTAATGCTATTTTGTTGCATTAAATCTATAATTTGTTGTGATGTTTTTTGATATTGTTTTGTCATAATAATGTTCCTTTTCTTTTTTCGTTTGATTTGGTTTTGCAAAATTACAAAAAAAGAAAGTAAAACAAGGTGCTTTTGTTACCATTGTTGAAAATATTTATGGTAAGTCTTTGTTTTTGAAGACTGAACATAAGTATAGTCATTTGGAATACGGATAAAGTTTTAATTTTTTGCAAGCACAAAACAAGTTTTATTTAGGCGTATGTAGCCCTGTCTTTATATTTTTTTGTACTTTTGCCGCTTCAAATTGCGTTTCACAGGTGTGAAACGCTTAATGTAGTTAAGAAACAAAACGAATTAAAAATGAAATTTGGTGTAGTTATCTTTCCCGGTTCCAATTGCGACCACGATATGATTTATCTGTTGGAAACAATTCTCAAACAGCAAGTTGTACAGCTCTGGCATAAGGATACGGATTTGCAAAATTGCGACTTCGTTGTTCTTCCCGGCGGTTTCTCTTACGGTGATTACCTTCGCTCAGGAGCTATTGCCCGGTTCTCTCCGATAATGGAAAGTGTCATTGATTTTGCACAGAAAGGCGGTTATGTCTTGGGCGTTTGCAATGGGTTTCAAATATTGTGTGAGTCTCATCTTTTGGAAGGTGCTTTGCTGGCAAACAACAATCAGAAGTTTATCTGTAAAAATCAGTTTATTGAGGTGCAGACCAACAACACTATTTTCACCAAAGACGCCCCTGTTGGGAAGCCATTTAACATTCCTATTTCACATGGAGAGGGTCGTTTCTTGGCTGATGAAGATACTTTGAAACATCTTAACGATGATGACCTTGTTCTCTTCCGTTATTGCAACGAGCATGGTGAGAAAACCATAGAAGCCAATCCTAATGGCTCAGTTCAGAACATTGCAGGCATAACAAACAAGGGCAGAAATGTCTTTGGAATGATGCCTCATCCTGAACGCTGCGGCGATAAAGAACTTAACAACACTGACGGCTTGATTTTCTTCAACTCAATTCTCAAAAACATCAAATAAATTAGTCTTAGCAGCTATCATTTTGAAAGAATGAGCCCAATAAATTATTCAAAAAACCAAGTGTTATGGGCAATATTGATGTTCGTAACGGTGAATGCTTTGTTTTATTTCAAGTATGCGTATCGCCTTTCCTTGATAGCAGGCATTGTATCGGTGATTATATACGTGGGTTTCATTGCTTTATTGCTTTTGTATTGGGGTAATATTCGGCGGTTTATACCCAACAAGGCGGCAATAGGTTTAATTATTTTGTCTATGGTGGCTTGTGCAGTTGCCCTTTGCTTTGTTCCAAAAGAGCAATTCAGAGTTGATAGGTGGGAAATAGTGGAATTGTTTTGGGACTCTGTAAAGCAGGGACTTTATCCTTACTCTCAGACTATTGCAGAGTCAGGTAATCCTCCCGGAGCAATGCCTTTTTACTTCCTTTTATGCTACCCGTTTCAATATCTCATAGGAGAAATGGGATATATGCCTGTTTTGGCAATTTTAATCTGGCTTTCCTATACTTACATTAGACATAAAAAGGATAGTTTTTCGCTCATCACTCTGCTTATGTTAAGCTCCTTTCCGCTGTATTGGGAGATTTTCACCCGTAGTACTATATTTTTCAACGCTGTTTTGTTCGCTTTGTTTGTGCTAAGTTTGAAAAATTTCGGCTCAATGCCTAACAGGTTGTTTTATCTGTCGGCAATCGTGGGAGGATTGTTGTTTTCAACTCGCAATGTCTTTGTTTTGACACTTGTACCTTGGGGATTGTATGTTTTATTTGTAGAAAAAGTACCTTTCATTCGCTGTTTCAAGTGGGCTATATGTTTCGTTGCTGCCTTCGCTGCCTCATTTCTACCTGTTATTTTGATAAATCCAAGTGAGTTTTTTACCCAAAATGCTTTCATTATTCAAGGTTCGTTTTTGATGCCTTTTGCATTGGTGTTAGTGTTTGTTTTGTTGTCGGCAGCGGCTTTTCTTTTGTGCAAACGCTTTGCTGATGTTGTCTTTTACGGAGGCGGTATTCTCTTCATAACTATTGTTGGTTATGGGGTTTATCACCTGTTTGCTAACGGCATTCAAGCATACTTAGACGCACAAATGGACATTTCATATTTTCTCTTTGCCTTCCCATTTCTGTTAGAAGTTATTGCGGATTACAAACCTGCCATAAAGACTCATTAAGTTGTCTTAAACCTAAATCTTTATACCTTTTAGATGTAATTATGTGATATGTTGAAGTTATATTTTAAGAGTGCGGATATTTTAGAGTGTGGTTGCGATGAGGCAGGCAGGGGTTGCTTGGCAGGTCCCGTTGTAGCGGCAGCCGTAATTCTCAAAGCAGGTTTTCAAAACGAATTATTAAATGACTCAAAGCAGCTTACAGAAAAACAACGCAGCACTTTGCGACCGCTAATTGAACAAAACGCTTTAGCTTTCAGCGTTTGCTTCATTGACAACTATACAATAGACAAGATAAACATTCTTAACGCTTCATTTTTGGCAATGGAAAATGCGGTCAAAGACTTGTCTGTCAAACCAGAACTGCTTTTGATTGACGGCAATCGGTTTCGTACCACTTTGGATATTGACTATCATTGCATAGTGAAGGGAGATGCGAAAATGATGTCAATAGCCGCTGCCTCCATTCTTGCCAAGACTTACCGTGATGAGTATATGGACAGCCTCTCACTGCAATTTCCTCAATACAAATGGAGTAAAAACAAAGGCTATCCGACCATTGAGCACCGCCAAGCCATAAAAGATTTCGGCATAACATCACATCACCGCAAAACCTTTGCTCTTTTGCCCGAAGCAACGTTGTTCTAAGCAGTTGCAGGCGATATTTTACATCAATAGCACTACGCTTCAAATTTGCATTTCTTTACTTGGTTAAAATCAAGCTCTGCTTCATTTTCCTAAAGCGGCGTTTT
>JAISLH010000115.1 GCA_031260565.1 Bacteroidales bacterium | reverse complement strand
AAGTTAAACACTATAACTTTCAAGTTAAACACTATAACTTTCAAGTTAAACACTATAACTTTCAAGTTAAACACTATAACTTTCAAGTTAAACACTATAACTTTCAAGTTAAACACTACAACTTCTAATAGAAAACTTTTTTAGGAATAATAGTGGAGATAGTGCTTTATTTCACACTGCGCAGGCAATGGTAGAAAAAAAATAAATAGAAAATAATATTTAGCCTGTGAAGAGAAGCCAGATGATGATTGATGTTGTCGGGCTTCTTTCATTTTTTTAACAAAAGAATGGTATTTAACTAATTTTTTCATAACTTTGCACCCTCATTTTAATTAAAATAAAACCGAATATGAAAAGAATCTTATTACTCATAGCAGCGATTGTAGGGCTTTTAATCAATGTTAAGGCACAGACAAATGTTAATTGGACAGACATAGAAACAGCCCAAGAACAGATAAAACTTAAAGCAAATAAGGGCAAATTTATCTTCGTTGATTGCTATACCGACTGGTGTGGCTGGTGCAAGGTGATGGACAATAAGACTTTTAGCGATGATGTTATTGCCAAGTTGATGAATTACTATTTCATTAACGTTAAGTTTAACGCTGAACAAAAGTCCGATGTAACGTTTGACAACAAGGTTTATCGTTATCAGGCTTCTGGTCGTGGGGGAGCAAATCAGTTAGCAGGCGTTCTCTTACAAAATAAGCTTGCCTTTCCGTCTTTTGCAATACTTAACGCCAATCTTTCCACAAAGACCGTATTTCAAGGCTATATAGAGAAGAGTGAGTTTGAGCCTATGATAGTTTATATTGGCGAAGGGTATGACACAAAACTTGACTATGAAGTTTTTAAGACAAAATATCTCACCGAAATACGCCCTGCTATCATTGAAAAAGTATCTAAATTAAAGAAATAGCAGCAAAGTAGATTACAATAAATAAAAATTCTATATGACAAATAAAGATATTCAAACACGATTATATGGATTGCAATCCATAATTGGAAACACCCCTTTATTGAAGATAAATTACAACTACAAGGGAGCAAAACGCTGTATCTTTGCAAAGGCAGAGTACCATAACCTTACAGGAAGCATAAAAGACCGAATGGCTTTTCATATCCTTAAAATGGCATATCAAAAAGGTGAATTGCGAGAAGGTATGCACATTATGGAGGCAACAAGTGGTAATACTGGTATTTCTTTTGCAGCCTTAGGTAGAGCAATGGGACATCAGGTTACAATCTTTATTCCTGACTGGATGAGCATTGAGCGAATTAACATTATGAAGTCTTTTGGTGCTACAATACGTCTTGTGAGTAAGGAAGAGGGAGGCTTTTTGGGTAGTATTGAAATGACAAATAAGGCAAAGCAAGCAGACCCTGACAACATCTTTTTACCATGTCAATTTGCTAACAATATGAATTGTGAGGCTCATTATCTATCAACAGCTCCTGAAATAGTCAAACAAATGGCTCAAATAGGTATCTTACCTGACGCTTTCGTAGCAGGTGTTGGCACAGGAGGCACGGTAATGGGCGTAGGGAAGTATTTGAAACAGATGAATAACGATATTATGGTCTGCCCTCTTGAACCTGCAAATTCACCTACCCTTTCTACTGGCTACAGGGTTGGCAAACATAGAATACAAGGCATAAGCGATGAGTTTATTCCTTCAATCGTTGATTTGAAATCATTGGATAAGATAATAGACGTTGATGACGGAGACTCAATAATAATGGCTCAGAACTTAGCTCGCAATCTTGGTCTTGGCGTAGGCATATCCAGTGGAGCGAACTTTTTAGGTGCTGTTACCATACAAAATATGCTTGGCAGTGATGCAATGGTTGCTACCGTCTTTGCTGATGACAACAAAAAATATCTATCAACAGACTATTCAAAAGACGAGTTTATCAAAGACAAATTCCTTTCCACCGACATAAAATTAGAGAGTGTAACGATGATAAGGTAAAGCAAGAAGTGGAAAGCAAGAAGTAATAATATTTATCTTACAAAGCAATGGATTCATATTTTGCCGTGATTATTCTTTTGCTATTGGCAATTTTCCTTTCACCAATAGCCTCCAAAATGAAGATACCTTACCCTGTTGTGTTACTTTTAGCAGGGATAGCAGTAGGATTTATTCCGAATTATGAACCAATAGAGATAAACCCTGAAGTGGTCTTTCTTATCTTTCTGCCACCTATGCTTTTTGATGCGGCAATTCATACCAATGTAATAGATTTTAGACACAATTTTACGACCATTTCGTTGTTGGCAATAGGACTTGTCTTCCTCACAACGACAGCAATAGCGGTTGTTGCCCATTATTGCATTGACGGAATGAGCTGGAGCTTGTCTTTTGTACTTGGTGCTGTCCTTTCTCCACCAGACGCCATTGCAGCAATAGGAGTTACCAAAGGTTTGGGCTTGTCAAGCAGAGCTAATTCAATATTAGAAGGTGAGAGTTTAATAAATGACGCTTCGGCATTAGTTGCTGTGCGTTTTGCTACAGTAGCTGTGGCTGGCAGTGCATTCGTTGTGTGGAAGGCATGGCTGATGTTTCTTGTTGTAATCTTTGGAGGAGTTGCCGTAGGACTTATTATTTGGCATTTCTTCGCATGGGTGATAAAGAGAAATTGGTTAAGCGATGAGGTTATTAGCGTCCTGAGCCTTATGATACCATTTATAACTTACATAATAGCAGAACAGTTTAGCGTATCAGGCGTTATTGCCGTTGTAACGACTGGGTTAATGATTGCCATTAAGAAAACCCAAATACCTCATAGTATTCTCACCCATACCAAAGCCAATCTTGACACGATAATCTTTGTCCTCAGTGCCATTGTCTTTATTTTGATAGGCTTGTCCTTTCCTTCTGTGGCAAAAGAGTTGTCTCCCAGTGAAATCTTACCTTTGATAGGGTGGTCGTTCCTAATCTTCTTTGTGGCACTTGTTGTGAGAATGGGCGTACTCTTTTATCATAACAACTCCATCAATCGCCGTGCGGCAAAGCTAAGCCAATGGAATAAGACAAGGAATGAAAACCAGACACCCTTATCTCTTAAAGACCACAGGAGGATTGCAAGGGTCAGATTGGCTAAGCGTCAGAAACCACTAACTATTAAGGACAGTATTATCATTGGCTGGTCTGGGATGAGGGGTATTGTTTCTCTGGCAGCGGTGTTATCTTTGCCTCTGTTAATGGACGATGGTTCGGCTTTCCCTATGCGAGAGGAGATTTTATTCCTTACTGTCTGCGTGGTAATCATTATGCTTACCGTGCAAGGGTTAGGTTTGCCTTTGCTTATGAAACTATTGCACAAGTGGGAAACGCCCGAAGAAAGCATAGATAGCAATACCGGCAGCAACAGCAACATTTAACGAATGCTTCGTCCCTGATTGCGGTATCTCCAAAGCATAATCCACCATATCCAAAGCCGATTGGCTCACCCCATTTACCTCATTTCCCAAAACCAAAACAGCCTTCTGTCCCGCTTTAACGGCTAAATCGTCCAGCATTATGCTGCTATCAGTCTGCTCTAAGGCATAAACATCATAGCCTTTGTTCTTATAATCGGCAAGTATCGTTTCTATGCGTGGTTCATAAGCCCATTCCACCGAATCGGTTGCCCCTAAAGCCGTCTTATGTATTTCTCTTGTTGGCGGCGTTGGCGTTATGCCGCAAAGCACTAAGCGTTCCACCCGAAAGGCATCACAAGTGCGGAAGACCGAACCAACATTGCTCGCCGACCTTATATCATCCGCCACCACCACCAAAGGTATCTTCGGTGCAAGTCTGTATTTCGCTACGTCAATCCTGCATAAATCGTCCAGCGTCAGTTGTTTCATTTTATCCGTTTTTGACTGCAAAGGTACAAAATTATCTTTTACCGCTCTGTTGTCCTGACAGAAGACCGCAGGCTGCTAAAATATCCTCCCCTTTTGAAGCTCTGATGGTCGTCATTAAGCCTTTGGCGGTAAGCGAATCGCGAAAGCGTGTCATAGAGTCGTGATTCGCCCCCTTGAGAGCAAAAGATTTGTTGGTACAATGGTAACTGATGAGGTTCAGACGGCAGTTTAACCCTTTGAGAAGCAAGCATAACGCCGCTACATCCTTATTTGAATTGTTGAAACCTTCAAAAACGATGTACTCAAAGGTCAATCGCCGCTGCCCTAACCAATTATACTTTTTCACAAACCGCACAACATCAGCAATAGAATAGGATTTCTCAACAGGCATTATTCGTTTGCGTTGCTCAGAATCAGAACTGTGAAGCGATATTGCAACATTACAATTTGTGTCTTCCAAAAGAGATTTCATTTTTGGCAAAATACCGCAGGTTGAAACAGTTATCCGTCTTGGCGAAAGAGCATAACCCCATTGCGAAGTCAGGATTTGAATACTCTTATAGACTGCAAACCAGTTGTCTAACGGCTCTCCCATTCCCATAAAGACTATATTGGTGAGGCTGTTATGCTCATCTATTGAGCGGAAAGCGTTAAGGATTTCGCCGCTACTAAGATTGCGTTTGAAGCCACTTTGTCCTGTGGCACAGAAAGCACAGTTGAGTTTGCAGCCTGCCTGTGAGGATATGCACAAAGTAACTCTCGCCTTGTCAAAGATAACGACCGCTTCCACAAAAACATCTTCGCCGTACTTGAAAACATACTTCCGCGTCCCGTCTTTTGATGTCAAACTTGTCAATGGCTTTTCCACGCCGACCCTATAGTGATTGCTTAACGTTTCTCTTGCTTTGAGCGAAAGGTTTGTCATATCTGCGATGGTGCTAACTTGCTTATTGTAAAGCCAGTCAGCCATTTGCTTTGCCGTATATTTAGCAAGCGACAGCTCATTGCAGACCTCACCCAGTTCCTCTAACGTTTTACCATACAAAGTCTTCATTTTCTTTTATTTATTGTTTATTTTGGCGGCATAGAATCAAGTTATTCTATGTTGTTATCTAAAAGCCATTGTTTCGCATCTTCATCTCCAAGCTCCGCTGCCTTTTTGTAGCATTCTATTGCCTTTTTATCATTTCCGCTGTTACCATAAGCAAATCCCATTTCGTTATATGCCTCTGCGTAATTAGGATTTAATTCTATTGCTTTCTCAAAACATTCAATAGCCTTTTCGTATTGCCCATTCCAATCACTATAAGCAAATCCCATAAAGAGATATACCACTTCGAAATCAGGCTTTAATTCTATTGCTTTCTCATAACATTCAATAGCCTTTTTGTAATCCTGCTTCCATTCTTCATAAGCAATTCCCGTAAAGAAATATGCCTCTGCTAAATCAGGCGTTAATACTGCTGCATTCTCATAAAGTTCAATCAGTCCTTGATAATCATTGTTCTCAAAGGCTGTTAAGCCACGGTCAAACCATTCTTTCGCCGATTGAGAGTTGGCATTAACGGCACAAAAGCAAAGTATCAGACTCATAATCATTAGCTTCGCTGAGATAAAAGTTGTTTTAATTTTCATATCTTTTAATTTTAAAGTTTATAAATCAAGTTATTCTATGTTTCTATCTAAAAATAATTGTTTTGCAGCTTCATCTCCAAACTCCTCTGCCTTTTTGTAACATTCCTTTGCCTTTTTATCATTTCCAATTTTATCATAAGCCGCTCCCATAATGGAATATGCGCCTGCGTTCTCAGGCTCATATTCTACAGCCTTCTTACAACATTCTATTACTTTCTCATAACATTCAACTGCCTTTTTGTAATCCTGCTTCCCTTCTTCATAAGCAAATCCCATAATGTAATATGCCACTGCGTAATCAGGCTTTAATTCTACGGCTTTCTCATAACATTCAATAGCCTTTTGAAAATCACTTTTCGCAAGGGCTGAAGTACCATTGTCAAACCACTCTTCCGCCGATTGAGAGTTGGCATTAACGGCACAAAAGCAAAGTATCAGACTCATAATCATTAGCTTCGCTGAGATAAAAGTTGTTTTAATTTTCATATCTTTTTATTTTAAAGTTTATAAATCAAGTTATTCTATGTTTCTATCTAAAAATAATTGTTTTGCAGCTTCATCTCCAAACTCCGCTGCCTTTTTGTAACATTCTATTGCCTGATTTCTGTCTCCGCTTTTATCATAAGCAAGTCCCATATTGAAATATGCGTATGCGAAATCAGGGTCTAATTTTATTGCCTTCTCATAACATTCAATAGCCTTTTCGTATTGCCCATTCCAATCACCATAAGTATTTCCCATACGGCAATATGCGTATGCGGCATCAGGCTTTAATTCTATTATTTTCTGATAACATTCCATCGCCTTTTCGTATTGCCCGCCCCAAAGAGCATAACAACTTCCCATAGATTCATATTCTGCTACAGAATCAGGATTTAAATGTTTGCTTTTTTGGTAATATTCTATCGCCTTTTCGTAATCATCTTTGTCGTATTCATAAACAAGCCCAATACAGAAATATGCGAGATTTTCATCAGGCTCTAATTCTATCACTTTCTGATAACATTCAATCGCCTTCTCGTGTTGCTTATTCCAAGCTGCATAAGCAGTTCCCATACGTAAATATGCGTCTGCGTAATCAGGCTTTAATTCTACTGCTTTCTCATAACATTCTACCGCCTTTTGATAATCTTCCTTATCATAGGCTGTCTCGCCTTTTTTAAGCCATTCTTCCGCTGTTTTAAAGTTTGTTTGCTCTTCCATAAATTTAATTTTAAGGTTTATAAATCAAGTTATTCTATGTTGTTATCTAAAAGCCAATACTTGGCATCTACATCTTCAAGCTCTGCTGCCTTCTTGCAATATTCTATTGCCTGATTTCTGTCTCCGCTTTTATCATAAACAAGTCCCATAGCAAAATATGCGTCTGCATAATCAGGCTCTAATTCTATCGCTTTCTGATACCATTCAATAGCCTTTTCGTATTGCTCATTCCAATCACTATAAGTCTTTCCCATTGCTAAATATGTCCATGCGTCATCAGGCTCTAATTCTATCACTTTCTGATAACATTCCATCGCCTTTTCGTATTGCCTGCCCAAAAGAGCATAACAAATTCCCATACTTTTATATACTGTTACAGAATCAGGCTTTAGCTGTATGCTTTTTTGGTAATATTCTACCGCCTTTTGGTAATCCTTTTTGCCGTCTTGATAAATAAGCCCAATAGAGAAATATGCGTGATTTTCATCAGGCTCTAATTCTATCATTTTCTGATAACATTCAATCGCCTTATCGTATTGCTTATTCCAAATTTGATAAGCAAATCCCATACTGTGATATGCGTCTGCGAAATCAGGCTTTAATTTTATTGCTTTCTCAAAATATTCAATAGCCTTTTCGTATTGCTTATTCCAAGCAGAATAAACATTTCCTATACTGTAATATGCGGCTGCGTTATCAGGCTCTAATGCTAATGCTTTCTCGCAACATTCAATAGCCTTTTGATAATCACTGTCATAAACGGCTATAACGCCCCGTAGAAGCCAGTATGTAGCCGTTTTAAAGTTTGGTTGCTCTTCCATTATTTTAATTTTAAGATTGATAAATCAAGTTGTTTTTGGCGGCAAAGGTATATAAAATTTGTAAAATAAAAAAGTAATTGAAAAAAATTATATTTCACGCTGTTTTGGCACGATTTTTGTATATGTAGTGTTGAAAAACTCAATATAAAATCAGGCAATAATTTGCTGTAACTTTTTTCTACGATAATTAAATGACGAATAAAATATTTAAAGCTTCGTTTTAATTCAGTACTTTGAAATTCTAATCCAACCGAATCAAATTCCACTCGTGGAAATGGTTATTATAAATTTAATGTGTTTTAACAGGGGGTAGTCCGATAGGATTATCCCTTTTTTTTGTCTTATTTTGCCGAAAAAAAATCAAATTTTGCTCTCACGAAGCTTGACTTTAATTTCACGAAGCTTGACTTTAGAATTCTAAAGCTTGACTTTAAGAAAATGAAACTTGACTTCGTGAAATTTAAACTTGATTTCGCTAAATGATAACTTTGTTTCGCTCAATGGAAACAAAGTTTGCATTTCACAGAGTCAAGTTTCGCTTTTTTGAAGTCAAATTTCAAAAAATTGAAGTCAAGTTTCGCTAAATTGAAGTCAAATTTCAGCAAAATAAAGAAAAATTTTGTGAAAATAAAGCAAAATTTGGTGAAATTTTAATGAAATTTTGAGAAGAATTTACAAAGTTTTTGATAACTTTTATCTTGCTTTTGATAAAATTATATAAAATTCAGAGGCGGTAAAATAAGGCAATGAGAGCGAAAAATGTGATGTAAATAATTTTTATTACTTTTGCATACGAATTAAATGTCGTTTTGGTGGCGTTTAATGAAGAAGTATGAGCTTAAAACATCCAAAATATCACTTCAAATGCGGTTGGCAGATGAAGGTTGTGTTATCGGTGAGTCTGTTGTCAGCGGTGGTCTTTACTTTGTTTAATATTTACATCTCATTCTATGCTAACAGCATACGAAGCATTGAAGACAATTCGTGGTTGGCAACACGGCTCTTTTTTATACGGGAAGGCATTGTTACCAATCTTAATAACGGAGGACGAGGGCTTTATGTGCTTTCGGTTTTCTTTAGTCTGACGCTCATTTATGGAGCAATCAGGATGTGGATTGGAAGAATCTGGGGGCTGTTGTTTTATTCGGCGTCAAAGATAGCCCTTGTGGTGCTGCCCATCCTGTTTTTGGGTGAAGGCGGTATTGGTTCGGGGGACGTGATGCTTGCTTTGTTTTTCCTCCTTTTTTACTCCATATATATATTGACGCATAAACTTAAATTAGAATAAAAGATGAACGGGACTTTATACCTTTTCCCCACGCCCATAGGAGAGAATGAGACCTACAATTCTACTCCTGCGATAAATGGAGCGATACTTAACCTTTGCGATTGTTTCATTGTGGAAGAGCTTCCGACCGTTCGCCGTTTCCTTCGCAAGGCAGGATACAAGAAAAGCTTTGATGACGTTACGTTTTTTGAGCTTAACGAGCATACAAACCTTAATGAGATAGACGCTTATTTGCAACCGCTTTTTGCAGGCAGGAATGTAGGGGTGTTAAGTGAAGCAGGGCTGCCCTGTGTTGCTGACCCGGGCTGGCAGATTGTGCGTTTGGCTCATAGAAATCATATAAAAGTTGTGCCCTTAGTTGGTGCGAGCTCGCTGATGTTAGCTTTAATGGCGTCAGGGTTTTGTGGGCAGAACTTTGCATTTGTGGGTTATCTTCCCATACCTGCACAAAGCCGCAGGCAAGCCATAATACAGTTAGAGCAGTTGGCTGAAAGGACAGGTCAAACTCAAATCTTCATTGAAGCTCCTTATAGAAACAACAAACTTTTAGAGGCTTTGGAGGCGACATTAAAAAAAGAGACGATGTTATGTGTTGCTTGCGACCTGATGTTACCTACTGAGCAGATAATATCTCAGCCAATCGGCAAATGGCAACAGCAAACGATAAGTTTTCATAAGCGAAACAGCGTCTTTCTTATCTCATCTCCGACTTTTTAATCCTTAATTTATAACCCTCAAATCATAATGCAAACTCCTCTGGCAGAAATCCTCCGACCTCAATCCTTAGACGATTACATTGGACAAAAACATTTGGTTGGCAAAGGCTCAATCCTGCGTTTGGCAATAGAGAGTGGCAACATTCCTTCAATGATTCTGTGGGGTCCTCCAGGGGTTGGCAAGACTACGTTAGCGAAAATAATTGCTAATACTTTGTTTTGTCCTTTTCATAGTTTAAGTGCCATAAATAGTGGAGTGAAAGAGGTTCGGGATGTGATAGAAAAGGCACGTCAAACAAGCGGAACAATTCTTTTTATTGATGAAATACATCGCTTTTCCAAAAATCAACAGGATTCTTTGCTTGGAGCGGTGGAGCAGGGCATTGTTACGCTTATCGGAGCGACTACAGAAAACCCTTCTTTTGAAGTTATATCGCCGCTACTCAGTCGTTGTCAGGTTTATGTTTTGAGGACATTTGATGAAGACGAGCTTTTGGAAATCATAGGCAAGGCAAAGCAGCATTTAGAGCAAAAATTAAGCAAAGCGATTGACATAAAAGGAACGGCAGCCTTGATAAGGATAAGCACAGGAGACGCTCGCAAGCTGCTAAATGCTGTTGAAATGGTAGTTTCTCAAATGAACACTGACGCCAATAGCACGATAACCATAACCAATGAAGACGTTAGTCGCATAATACAGCAGAACATCTCCGTCTATGATAAACAGGGCGAGATGCATTACGACATCATCTCCGCCTTCATTAAGAGTATGCGAGGCTCTGACCCTAACGCTGCCGTCTATTGGTTAGCGAGGATGATTGCTTCAGGAGAAGACCCGCTGTTTATCGCAAGACGTATGCTTATTTTAGCAAGTGAAGATATTGGATTAGCCAATCCCAATGCTTTACTCTTGGCTAACGCCTGTTTTGACGCTGTTAATAAGATTGGTTATCCTGAATGCCGTATCATTCTTTCTCAAACCGCTGTCTATTTGGCAACTTCGCCCAAAAGCAATTCAACTTATATGGCGATAGAGGCTGCTTTGGGTGAGGTTAATCGTTCAGGTGATTTGCCTGTTCCATTACATCTGCGTAACGCTCCAACGCAACTGATGAAGGATTTAAGTTATTCGGACGGCTATAAGTATGCTCACGACTATCAAGGCAACTTTACGCAGCTGCAGTTCTTGCCTGACAGCCTCCAAACTCAAATTCTGTACCAGCCAAGCGACAATGCCAAAGAGCAGAACATTAAGCAGTCGCTCCGAAACCATTGGCATGGGGTTTATGATTATTAAAACGCTGAGAGAAATAAGACTTGCGTAGTCTGCAAAGGCATTCCAACCCGTCAAAGTCAAGAAGTTATTATATACAAAAGAGAGCGGCAATTATCATTGACGCTCTCTTTGTTTTGTGTCTTGACTCTGTGATGTTGGAATTATTTTAGCTTAAGTTTTTGTCCAACTTTGATGTTGTTGTTTTTGATATTGTTCAATGCTGTTAGTTTTTTAACCGTTGTTCCGTTGCGTTGAGCGATAGTAGATAAAGTTTCGCCCTTGCGAACGGTGTAATAACGACCATTCTTTGTTGATTTCGCCGAACTGTTGTTTGCTAACTGCGAACGAGATTTAACGGTGGCGTTACGGAAACTGCTCTTGGTTATCTCAAGTGTTTCGTTCTTTAACTCAAATGTTGAAAAATCTATCACGTCTTCAGGATTAAGAGCCGCTCCAAGGTAACGTATCTCAAGGTGAAGGTGAGGTCCGCTTGACCGACCTGTGCTTCCGCCCAAGCCAATCACTTCTCCAGCCTCTACTTTCTGTCCTGACTCAACATCAATGCGAGAAAGGTGTCCGTAATATGTCTCTAAGCCGTTGTCGTGTCTGATAACAATTAAGTTACCATAGCCTCCTGAGTTACGCGGAGTTTTTATTACGCGAACCGTGCCATTAAACATTGACTTTATTGGGTCTCCTACGTGAAGGGCAATATCAACGCCGTAGTGCCAACCACGCCTACGCGGTCCGAAATGAGAAGTAAGCATACTTTCTTTAGGACAAGCAAATTTTTCTTTCTTATTAGTAAATAATTTAACGGGGATTGAACCAACCAAATTGGAATAATCAAACTTTGGATAATGGATAGCATTTTCGTCAAAAGAAGCATACAAGATGTCGTCTTCGCTTTCCGCTGAAGCATCATCTTCATCTACGATGTAAGCATGTTGATTGATAAATTGAAGAGCTGATACCTTAGGTTTGTTAGTGTCAGCCAAGATGCCGACAGTGTAATTTGGAGCTTCATTTTCAACATTAGTTCTGTTTTTCATAAGACCTCTTTCGTGTATCTGAGCCTTTGCAGTAAAGGAAAAGAGTAAGAGAACACAGAAGATATTACTAACTATTTTTATCATATTCATTATATGTTTAGTTTCTAAAATATATCACTATTAAAGGCTGCAAAATTACAACAAAAACTTTGAATGTGCAAACTTTATTGTGATTTTCTTCATTTTTTTTGAAGACACAAGAGATTTTTCAGAGGCTTTTCTATAGTTTTTGCAAGCCAAAGGTATTCCCTTATTCCACTACAAACTTCTTTGTCTGTTGTGTGCAATGTTGCAATATAGTTCTCTTTTAATCAGACAAATTTTAGTCAAAATATTCCAATATTCTAATCCCTGATTTTCGTAAAAGAAAATTTTGTACCTTTGCATTCTCAAACAAAAATAAGATTATGGCAAACAAATATCAAAAAACAGCATCACAAATTACAGATTTAATGCAACAAAATTTCATTAAAAATCATTGCTTTTTAGAGTTGCGAACGTGACTATTTTATATAAACTTGATGTAATCATATTGCAATAACGCAATGTGTAACTTTATGGGGATAATATGATATTTTATCCCCTTTTTTTGCTTTTTGCCAAAATTAAAGCGGCGTTTCAGCGTCACGAAACGCCACTTTAGAAAATTAAAACGGCGTTTCGTTCTGATGAAGTGGCGTTTGGGGAAAATCAGTCTTTTTTTTGTGAAAATGAGGTTAAATTTTGACAAAATTAAGTGAAAAAAGGGTGTTTTTAATCTGTTTTTTGACAAAATTTATGCTAAAAACGGCGGTTTTTAATGAGTGCTTTATGTAAATTTTGTGAGGTAAAAACATAATTATTAACCGTATTTTTTAGCCATAATCTCACATTGAAAATATGTAAAATAAACTCATGAATTTGATAAAAACAATGCAACATACAAACATTTGGCTTATTTTTACTACCTTTGCAACCGCATTTACAACACAAATAAAAGGTATGGGCATATTTAGTTTTAAGACAAAGAAAGCACAGGGATTGTCGGATTTTTCAGCGTTGAAGACTGATATTCACTCTCATTTGATACCCGGAATTGACGATGGCTCGCAGGATATGGATACATCACTTTTGCTTTTGCAGGAGTTGCAAAATTTGGGTTATAGAAAGGTTATCACTACGCCTCATGTCAAAAATGAAGTCTTTCCAAACGATGTGAATAAACTTGAAGACCTTGCGAATAACGTGCGAAAGGCTGCTGCCCAAAAGGGTTTGGCAATAGAAATAGAGGTTGGGGCGGAGCATTTGGTTGATGAAGACTTTCATAAAAGGATAAGTGAAGGGTTGTTTAAGACCTTTGGCGATAATTATCTGTTGATAGAGTTGCCGTTTATGTACGTTCCTTTTGGTGTTAATGAATATTTGTTTGACTTACAATGCAAAAACTATAAGGTAATCCTTGCTCACCCTGAACGTTATCTTTATTGGGCAGAAGACAAACGGCAGTTTGCTGACCTGAAAGACAGAGGTATTATTTTTCAATCCAATATCAATTCTTTCACTGGTTATTATGGCAGGCAGGAATATAATCTTGTCAAATGGTTTGCCGAAAACAATATGATAGAAATGCTCGGTAGCGACACTCATGGCATAAGACATATTGAAGTTTTGCACAAAGCCTTGTCGTCTCCTTTGCTTGCCGGTTTGGTAAATTCTGGGAAAATAATCAACAATCAATTTTAATTATTTTGTAAGTAGCAAAAAAAGTACTAATTTTGCACGCTCAAATTTCAGAAAATTAAATATATTATTATAATAAAACAACACAAAATGATTACACGTTTAGACGATATTATTAATGAAGTAAAAGCAAGAGGCAAAAAACGCCTTGTTGCCGCTTATGCAAACGATTCCCACACCATTGGAGCAACTTCAATGGCGGTAGATTTGGGGATAATTGATGCAACCCTTGTTGGAGACATTGAGACCATTAAGAAGGTATGCAAAGAAGAAGGTATAGATGTTGAAAAATACACTTTGGTACAGGAATCTGACGAACAAAAGGCAGCAAACAAGGCTGTAGAGTTAATTAACAGCGGAGCAGGCGACATTCTTATGAAAGGTCTTTGCTCTACAGATAAGTATATGAGAGCTATCCTTAATAAGGAAAGAGGTCTTATGCCGGGTGGGAAACCTGTTCTTTCTCATATAACGGTCTTTGAAGTGCCTACATATCATAAATTGCTTATTACTTCTGATGTAGCAATTATTCCTGCTCCTGATTTTGCCCAAAAGGTTGCAATAACTAATTATGTTATCAACACGGCTAAAATTCTTGGCATCACAACTCCAAAGGTTGCAATCATAGCAGCAACGGAGCAGATGAGTGTTGGAATGCAGGCATGTGTAGATGGAGCTTTGATAGCCACAATGGCAAATCGTGGTCAGATAAAGGGAGCGTTGATTGATGGTCCTTTGGCAATGGACGTGGCTATTGATAAAGAAAGTGCCGATATAAAGAAATTGAAGGGTGAAGTTGCTGGTGATGCGGATTGTCTTGTGTGGCCTAACATTGAAGCAGGAAACGTGTTCTACAAGACGGCCACCAAGTTTGCAAAAGCGGAGTTAGCGGCTGTGGTTGTGGGAGCAAAAGTGCCTTGTGTTCTTTCTTCGCGTGGAGATAGCACTAAAACTAAAATGTATTCTATTGCTTTGGCTGCTTTGTCGGCAAAGTAAAGATAAATTTTTTAATTGTTTTAATATTTTGAGTTCGCTGTTAAAGGCGAACTTTTTTGTTACCTTTGCAGTTTCAAAATAAAGGAAAATTTGGATAGTGTATTTAATGAATTGCCTTTTATGGCTATAACCGTTTCTGACAAGGACGGCAAAATAATAGATATGAACAATCGTTCTGCTACTACATTTGAACGTTCGGGTGGAAAAGAACTGATAGGCAAAAATCTTATGGATTGCCACCCTGAACACGCCCAGAAGATAATCAACTCTATGATGAGCAACCCAAGAACCAACGCTTACACGATTGAAAAAAATGGAGTAAAAAAGCTAATCTATCAGACACCATATTATGATAACGGAGAATTTGCAGGTTTAATAGAATTCTCTATTATTATACCTGAGCAAATGCCGCATTATGTGAGAAAATAGCAATAAAAATCAACATTAGCTGCTTATCTTAAAATAACAAAATCAAGAAGATGTAAAAAAGTTTTCTGTTATTCAGAAATTATTTGTACCTTTGCCGACCTAAAATAACCTGTTTTTGAGTTTTAATTTGGCAATAATAATAGAAATTAAAATTAAAAAACTTTAATACTTAGTAATATATGAAGAAAATGATTTTGGCAGTAGCAGCCGTACTATGTATGGCAACTGCAACACAAGCTCAGGAAACCTTTTCAAAAGGTAATTTAGTTGGAACAGTCGGTATTGGTGTTGGAGCAAACTATGGGCTTCCTATTTCAGGTGCTTTAGATTGGTCAGTAACAAGTTTATGGGATGACAAATCAAATTTAGGAGTAGGCGTTCTTGTAGGATTAGGTATAGATGATCCTATGTGGTGCTTGATTGGCGGTAGAGTATCTTTACATTACCAGTTCGTAGATAAACTTGATACTTATGTTGGTACTACATTAGGCTATATAGTAGCAGGAGGAAGCAAATTTGGTTGGGATGCATATGTTGGTGCAAGATATTATTTCTGGAATAACATTGGTTTATTTGCAGAGATAGGAGCAGGATGGTCTAATTTCACTATTGGAGCATCGTTCAAATTCTAAACAAACAAGAAAACAGGTTATTTTTGTTATAAAATACAACTAAAGAATGGCAAAGAAAGTAAAAGCAGAAGAGACACCAGTAAAGGTATTTAAAAATGAAGACGCTGATAAGGCAGTAGAGCGTCGCTTGACAGCTCTGTATAGTTTGCAGACTATACACTCTCAAATAGACAGAATACATATCATCAGAGGTGAGTTGCCTTTGGAGGTACAGGATTTGGAAGATGATATTGCAGGCTTGGAGACAAGAGTTGATAACTACAAAAACTCTATCAAGGAGTATGAAGAGTCTATCAACGACAACAAAACAAAGATGAAAGAAAGCGAAGCTTTGATTAAGAAATACTCTACTGACCAGAACAAGGTTAAAAACAATCGCGAATATGAGTCTTTGGAAAAGGAAATAGAGTTCCAGCAGTTAGAAATTCAACTTTGCGAAAAGAAAAACCGCGAAGCTAAGGCAGGAATTGAATCATACAGCGAACAACTTGCCGTATATGAAAATCAGATAAAGGAAAAGAAGATAGACTTTGAAGCAAAGAAAGTTGAGCTGAACGAAATAGTAAAAGAAAACGAGGAGAGAGAAAAAGAGTTATTAGCAGAGGTTGCAAAGAACGAAGCTTTGGTAGAAGAACGCTATCTGACGGCATATAAAAAAATACGTAACGCTGCTCGTAATGGCTTAGCTGTTGTAACAGTTGATAGAGATGCTTGCGGTGGATGTTTTAGCAAAATACCTCACCAACGCCAAATGGATATTCGTATGCACAAAAAGATTATTGTCTGCGAATATTGTGGTCGTATATTGGTTGATGACTCAATAGCAGCCGAAGTTGAAGAAACACAAAAATAAATACTTTCCCTCTGTAACTATCATAAATGAAGGGAGCACAGAGGTAAAAAATATCTTAGTTGAGGGGAATAGAATAACGAAAATTTCCAATCTTTCCCTTGACAATCTACCTTTTGATACAGAAACAATAAATTGTGAGAATCTAATCCTTTTACCGGGAGTTATAGATTCTCACGTTCATTTCAGGCAGCCGGGATTAGAATACAAAGCAGATATGGCAAGCGAGAGTGCAGCAGCTGTTGCCGGGGGCGTTACATCTGTATTTGATATGCCGAACAATAACCCTACTACTACGACAATACAGGCTTTAAAAGAGAAGATAAACCTTGCCAAAGATAAAATGTTTTGTAACTACGGCTTCTTCTTTGGTATTACTAACGACAATGTTGATGAGGCTTTGCGACTAACAGATGACAATTTGGCGTGCGGCTTGAAGGTTTTTCTCGGCTCTTCCACTGGCAATATGCTTGTTGATAACGTCAAAACATTAGAACGTCTGTTTGCAAATACCCCTTTGATTATTTCAGCACATTGCGAGGAAGAGAGTCGCATACGAGAGAATACATCAAAATACAAAGAACTCTACAAAGACAAAGAGCCACCTGCCGCCATACACCCCCTAATTCGTGATGCCGAAGCCTGCTATAACTCCTCATCTTATGCTATCAACTTGGCAAGAAAATACGACACCGCCCGCCTCCACATTGCACATCTTACAACCGAAAAAGAGACAAGTTTATTCTCCGCCGACATTTTAGCCAACAAAAGAATTACCGCAGAGGTAAGCCCCTCTCATCTTTGGTTTTCCGAACAGGACTATGCTACGAAGGGCAACCTCATTAAATGCAACCCTGCTATTAAGAAAACTCAAGACCGCTCTGCCTTACGTATGGCTTTGAAGGAAAATCGCATAGACATAATCGCCACCGACCACGCCCCACATCTCTTAAAAGAAAAGCAAAAGCCGTACTTTGACGCTCCATCCGGTATCCCAAGTGTGCAGCATTCTCTACTTATGATGTTGGAACTGGTGCAGCAGGGCGAGTTTAGCATAGAGCAAGTTGTTGAAAAGATGTGTCATAACCCCGCAAAACTATTCTCCATTAAGGATAGAGGCTTCATAAAAGAAGGTTTTTTTGCCGACCTTGTGCTTGTCAATCCCCACAAAAAGACAACCGTTTCCGCAGACAATATTTTATATAAATGCGGCTGGTCTCCATTAGAACGCACCACTTTTTCCAATTCCATAGAGCAAACATTCGTCAATGGCAACCAAGTTTTCGCAAAAGGCAGACTCATCAGCGACATTTGTGGCTTGCACATACAACAATATCGGTAGTTATATCAGATTAGTTGGGACTTTCATAATAATTTTCCGCTCACAAAACGGCAAAAAAATCCGACAAAATCAATCACTGGCAGGTGCTTTTTTATGTGGAAAATACCCCAAAATTACCCCTTTGTAAGTACTTGATAATCAGAAGTCGGCATCTTCCAAAAATTAAGTGCCGACTTTTGCCCAAGAAGTCGGCACTTTGTGATGTAAAAGTCGGCACTTTGTTGGGCAAAAGTCGGCACTTAATTTTCAACAAGTCGGCATTTAGTTTTTGACAAGTGTTTTTTAAGAACATAAACGCAGGTACTAACAGACGAAATATGGCAATTTTTTGCTTACAAGATAGCTCGTTTTGGAGAAGTAAAACAAAAATAATTTATGCCAAGTGTTCTCCTTTTCTTAAATTTTAGTACTTTTGACGGCAATTTAGCTTCATTTTTGTAAAGGAAAATATATATGGAAATTAAATATACTACGCATGCTCAAAAAGTTATGAACAATGCTAAAGACGAAGCCATAAGGTTAAATAATTCGTCTATCGGCATAGAACATTTGTTTTTGGCAATGCTAAGAGAAAAAGACTGTCGGGCTGTTGAAATTTTGCAGAAGTTTGACATAGACTTGGCTTGGCTCAAATCAAAGATAGAATACTTCTGCTTCAATGCTGCTTCTGACTTGGAAATCGCTGCTCCAGCACCGGAAAGTCAGGCTCAGCTGCAAGAAGTCTTGATGTTTGCCCGCTTTGAGTTGTTTAGTGCCGGAGAGGAAATTATTGGTACGGAGCATTTGTTGCTAAGTATTCTGTCGCAGGCGAAGAACAGCCAAGTTACTACGCTTTTAGGGCAGTATGGAGTTACTTATGATAAGGTTAAGAGTTTGGTAGATAACGTCAAAAAGACCAATCCAGAGAACAAAAGCATGGGAGATGTCAAGGGGATGATATTTGGATTCATAACTGAGGCGGCGGAAAACCTTAAAGAATTAAATTTAAACGACCTTCAACAACGTCCTATCCGCAAAATGAATGCAACCAAGCAGGCAAGTGATACTCCATTTTTGGATAACTTTGCTAAAAATCTTTCTAAGGCTGCTGCCGAAGGGTTAATTGATCCCATTGTCGGCAGGGAAAAGGAAATAGAACGCATAGCTCAGATTTTAAGCAGAAGGAAGAAGAATAATCCTGTACTTATAGGCGAACCAGGAGTTGGTAAGTCGGCTATTGCAGAAGGCTTGGCTCTCCATATCAATGCACAGACCATTTCTAATACTTTGCTGGATAAAAAGATTTACACTTTGGATTTAGTTTCCATAGTGGCAGGAACAAAGTATCGTGGAGAGTTTGAGGAGCGATTGAAAAGGCTTATTGATGAGTTGAAAAAGCACCCAGATATTATTATTTTTATTGATGAGTTACATACTATTGTTGGTGCGGGCAATGCGGAAGGTAGCCTTGATGCTTCAAATATTATTAAGCCTGCCTTGGCACGAGGAGAAATTCAGTGCATTGGAGCAACCACTTTGACAGAATATCGTAAGCACATTGAGAGTGACGGAGCTTTAGAACGCAGATTTCAAAAGGTGCATATAGAAGCTACATCGGAAGAAGAAACGTTGAACATTCTACACAATATAAAGGATAAGTATGAAGAATATCACAAAGTAAAATACTCCGACAAGGCATTAGAAGCCTGTGTCCGTTTGACGTCTCGCTATATAACCGACAGGCTACTACCCGATAAGGCTATTGATGCTATGGATGAGGCAGGAGCTATGGCTCACGTGAAGGATGACAGGTTCAATCCGCTACTGAAAGAGATTGAAGAGCAAATTGCTAAGACCAATAAGGCGATTGACAGTATGATGATACAGAAAAGTTATGCCGAAGCCGATAAGTTAAGAAGTGTTCGTGAGCAGCTGAGAAGTGATTTGACAAAAGAGAATATACTTTGGGAGGAAGAGTTGCGGCACAAACCAATCATTGTTGATGAAGAAGACATTGCCATCGTTGTTTCTTCGGCAAGCGGAGTCAGTATAAAGAAAATGACCGATAACGAAACAACTCGTCTAATCAAAATGGAAGCAAATCTCAAGCAGCAAGTCATTGGGCAAGACGAGGCAATAGAAAAAGTATCTAAAACCATACGCAGAGCAAAGGCTGGCTTGAAAGACCCTAATCGCCCTATAGGTTCGTTTATCTTTGTAGGCTCAACAGGCGTAGGAAAGACTTTATTGGCAAAGAATTTAGCTAAGTATCTCTTTGATTCTGACAACAACCTCATTCGTTTGGATATGAGCGAATATATGGAGAAGCATAGCGTTTCTCGCTTGATAGGTTCGCCTCCCGGTTATGTTGGTTATGAGGAAGCAGGGCAACTGACGGAAAAGGTAAGAAGTTACCCTCATTCCATAGTCCTTTTTGACGAAATAGAGAAAGCCCACGCCGACATTTACAACATTCTGTTGCAGATATTAGACGAAGGGCATCTCACTGACAGCTTAGGCAGAAAGGTAGATTTTAAGAACACTATCATTATTATGACTTCAAATGTTGGCAGCAGAAAGCTGAAAGACTTTGGCGGTGGGGTAGGTTTTTCTTCTGCGACAAGTGATGAAAGCAAGGTATTGTTGGAGCAAAGTATTATTGACAAGGATTTGAAGCGTACTTTCTCGCCTGAATTTCTCAATCGTATCGATGATGTTATTTTCTTCAACAACCTTAACGAGAAAGATATATTAAAGATAATAGAGATAGAATTTCAAACTCTCAAAACAAGAATTGCTGCCATTGGCTACTCACTTGATATTGACGACAAGGTTAAACATTTCATTATCAACAAAGGTTGCAACCTGCAATATGGAGCAAGACCTTTGCGAAGGACTATTGAACGGGAAGTTGAAGACAGTTTGTCGGAAGCAATCATTGCTAACCGTAGCAAGCGAAAGCGTCACATTTTCATAACAACCGACAAGGATAAAACCGAACTTTCAATCACAATTCAATAAAGGCAGTGAAAGCGTTACGAGCATTCTTTATAGAGTTTGGCACTTACCTCCTGCTAATGCGAGAGGCTTTTCGCAAACCGCAAAACAAGGATATATTTCGCCGAAAGATTCTCTTTGAGATGAAAGTCTTGGGTTTGGATTCCATTTTTATTGTCTTGGCAATATCAGTCTTCATTGGAGCGGCAGTAGTTATGCAAATGCTTTACAATTTGGATAACCCTATCTACCCTGACTGGATTTACGGCTTTTCTTCTCGCAAGACTATTATTTTAGAGTTCTCCCCTACCATTATCAGCCTTATCTTAGCGGGCAAATGTGCTTCTCGTATAGCCTCCGAGCTGGGAACGCAACGTATTACAGAGCAAATTGACGCTTTGGAAATAATGGGAGTCAATACCGCTTCCTATCTCATAATGCCCAAAATCATTGCCTGCCTCACCTTTTTCCCTGTTTTGATTATTTTCAGTATCACCACTGCATTGTTGGGAGGTGCTTTAGGAGCGGTGATGGTTGGCACTCTATCTATATTTGACTATGTTGAGGGTTTGAGATTGGAGTTTAATTCGGCAGATTTGATTTATGCTTTGATAAAAACGGCTGTCAATGCGTGGATAATATCTTCTATTGCTTCTTTCAGAGGCTATACTCTCAAAGGAGGCTCTGTTGAAGTAGGACACCAAAGCACAAACGCCGTAGTCCAAAGCAGTATAGTCATAATGATATTCAATATGATTATCACAAAGCTATTCGTATAAGCAATACATAGACTTGGTAACAGTAGGAGCGGGTAAATTATCTCCCGATACCCTTACAACTTAACACAATTCTATTATCAAGAGATAGAAAATTAAAACAAAGAAGTAATTACGACAGGTGGGCAGACCTCGCCCTTACTTTATTCGTAGTATTC
The DNA here is from genome assembly GCA_031260565.1 of Bacteroidales bacterium. GTDB lineage: Bacteria > Bacteroidota > Bacteroidia > Bacteroidales > P3 > JAISGN01. Next base: position 14,135 of record JAISLH010000115.1, on the reverse strand, counting down.
TATCTCCTTTTCTATTACTTTGTCCGCTACACCTTCATCATACGTTATTTGCTCTATCCAATTGCCTTTGGAGTCAAACTTATATTTGTAAGTGCCTTTCCTCGCTAAACTGCCGTCAGAATTATAGAATGTCTCTTCAATCCTATTTCCTTTGTCATCATATTGGGAAGTGTATTTCCTACCTAAACTGCCGTCAGAATTATATTCTGCCGCTTCAATCATATTTCCTTTGCTATCATATTTGTAAGTGTCTTTCCAAGATAAACTGCCGTCAGACCTATAGCGTGTCCCTTCAATCACATTTCCTTTGTCATCATATTGGGAAGTGAATTTCACAATTAAACTGCCGTCAGAATTATAGCGTGTCCCTTCAATCACATTTCCTTTGTCATCATATTGGGAAGTGTATTTACTACCTAAACTGCCGTCAGCATTATATTCTGCCTCTTCAATCCGGTTTCCTTTGTCATCATATTTGTAAATGTCTTTTCCATATAAACTGCCGTCAGAATCAAAGCGTGCCATTTCAATCAGATTTCCTTTGTCATCATATTTGTAAATGTATTTCCTATATAAGTTATGTTCTTCTGCCACTTCAATCAGATTTCCTTTGTCATCATATTTGCAAATGTATTTCAACCTTAAACTGCCGTCAGAATAATAGTCTGCCCATTCAATCTTATTTTCTTTGTCATCATATTTGTGGATTTTTCCACCAAAAACATTTCCTTTGGTTACCTTGCCGAACTCCTCTATGGCTTCGTAATGAGTTTCTTTTACACTTTTGACTTTACCTTTTAAGCCATCTCTTTCTGCGTCTGTCTTCTTTGCATTGTCTTTTTGAGCGTAACTGCTTGTTGCGACTAACACTGCTACTATTGCTAATGAGAATAATGATTTTAGATTCATATTTTTATATGTTTTAAGGCGACAAAGTTACAACTTTTCTCTCAATAGGCAAAATAATCCGTTAAAGTCCGCTCAACAAAATCAACATTTGTTTTACTATTGATTTGCTTTAATTTACTAAAGCGGCGTTTCAGTGTCACGAAGTGGCGTTTCGTGACGCTAAAACGCCGCTTTAGTAAATTAAGGTAGCGTTTTAGAATTTTGTTGCTGTTATTTCTGCGACCCTCCGCTCCTATCGTTATTGTCATCGGAATCTATCTTGGTCAGTTTCTTCTTTTCGTACATCTTACCGAAAGAATAAGAGACGCGGACGTTGAATCCCATTCCAGCACTCTTCCATTCACTTTCATACATCGTGTTTGGGGTTTGAGAAGAGTTTGTGCGTTTCTTAACAGATAGTAGATTATTAGCAGAAAGACTCAGTCGTAACGCTTTATCAAAGAATGAACGGTTCAAACTTAAACTAATATTCTGATAAGGAGAGCTTTTATTTATACTTAAACCCTGATTCCAATAAATATATCCAAACATAGAGACGCTTAATTTCCAAGGTAACTGATATGAAAGGTTAGCCCAGCCATTTGTTCCAAAGGAATTGAAATCCACAAGTTGGTTATTGCTTACATACTGGCTTTGATTATAGCTTCCTCCGATAGACAGATAACAGAAAAACTTCTCTCCAATGTTTTTATTGAAGCTAAGATAAAGCCTAACGTTATGAGCCGTTGCAAGATTTTGAGGCTTTTCTATCGTAGCTATTGAGCTTGGTTTAAGCTCTGGAACATCTACTATCGCATCTTTTGTATAGCCGTAGCTAAGCGTTGTATTCAAACAATAGTTCCAAGAGTACTGAAGAGAGAAATTATTAGTCAATGAAGGATTAAGATAAGGGTTACCTTGCGACTCACTATACTCAGAATATTTTACCAAGAAGGGATTAAGTTGAGAATACCACGGACGAGATATTCTATAGTTATAGCCTAATGTAAAGCGGTTCTTCTCATTTACCATATAACTTACCCTTGCATTAGGGAACAGGTTAGCGTAATCTATCGGAATAGTTATATTGTGAATGCTTTGTTCTCCTTCGGTGTGCGTATATTCGCCACGAAGTCCTCCACGAAGGCTTATTTTCTTTCCAAATTTATGGGAATAGGAAAGGTATAAGGCGTAAATGTTTTCAGTATATTGGAAGCTGTTGGTGCGATTGGTGTCATTAACATAGCCCGCTCCGTTATTCTTTTCAGCATCATAGCCATTGTCTTGATAACTAAAAGCCATTTTAAAACCAGCTTCCAGCTTTCCATCTTTGAATAGCTTCTTCTGAAAGTCCGCTTTCCAAGACACATCGTAACTATCATCGCTATTTTCTGTCTTCAATCCCTCCTGTCTTAACAGATTGGCAAAATCTCCCTCATAATAGTTGTAATCTGCCTGCGAGCTGTTGCGGCTATTGCTAAAACTAAAGTCTAAATCAGACGACAACTTGGTATCATTTGTATCAAAAGCATGAATATAGTTCAGTCCAGCACTCAGCGATTTGTTGCTATAAGAAGATTTTGACAGATTATAGGCGGAAGAATCTATGGAATTGTAGTCTGTTGTTGAATGACTAATGCGGGTTATGTCTTCAGAAAAGTTGTCCGGTTGTCCGCCGCCATTGTAATAAACTTGAAAGCCAATCAGGTTATTGCTGTCAATAGTATAGTCTCCGTAAAGTTGAACATAGGAATAATCATAATGACTGTCGCTTTCTGGTGAAGTACTGCTAAACATGATTGTATCGGCAGCATCCCTCCATCTTTTGCTTTTAGACCAGCCGCCAAAGCTATGATTGTTATTTCTGTTAATACGCCCCGAAGCAGAAATCGTCCATTTGGCATCCATATAACTAATATTTCCGTACCCGCCGTAATTCCAAGCCGCATCGTAACCAGCATCTGCCCCCACAGAACCATTAACTCCGTAGTTCTTTTTGGCATCAAAGATAATATTGATGATACCTGCCGCCCCGTCTGATTCATATTTGGCAGAAGGATTGCTTATAACCTCTATCTTTTCTATTTTCTCAGGAGTCATTGACTTCAACATAGACTTAATCGCTTCCCAGTCCAACTTCATATCCTTCCCACTGAACTGAAATTTCACGCCGCTCTGACCATTTAGCGTCAGCTTCTCATCTTGATCTATGGAGACGCCGGGAGTTTTTCGTAAGAGGTCAAAAGCATTCTCGGAAGCCCCACTTAATCCTTCATCAATGTTCATTGTCAGCTTATCTACATCCATTTCAAAGCGGCGAGCTGCCGCCTCTATGTTCAAAGTTCCCAAGTTGGTGGCTTCACTTACCAGCAAAACAGTATCAAGTCGGAGGGTGTCGCCTACAGCTGCCGAAAAATCAATATCAAACACCGCCGTCTTATAACCAACGTAGGATATTTTCATCACCGAAGCCACCTTTGACACCCGTTTTAGGGAGAAAACGCCATCAATATCGGTCGTTGTCGCATCTAAACGCTTGTTAGTGTCATTTTTGGAAAGGATTTGCACCGTGCAGAAGGCAAGAGGCTGTCCAAAAGCGGAGTCTGCCACCGTGCCAACGAGAGTTAATCGGTTTTTTTGGGCATCTGCCACTGAGCAGGTCAGAGCAAGTGCGGCGAAGATTAGAGCTAATTTTTTCATTCTTGGGTTTATCTTAGAATTATGTCTTAATAACGCTGATTTTTGTGCTTTATTGTTACGATTTGGAGGGCGAAAGTACTAAGGGAAATACCTGCTTTTTGCCCCTTTGTAAGTACTTGATAATCAGAAGTCGGCACTTGTTGAAAAAAAAGTCCCACTTTTTGGGTAAAAAAGCCCCACTTTATTTAAAAAAAGTCCCGACTTTTTACCCAAAAAGTGGGACTTTTTTTTCAACAAGTCGGAACTTAGTTTTTTGAAGGTCGGATTTGGTGAAAAAGGAGGTCGGATTTAGATGCAGAAAGTGGGCTTCTTTTTTGCCTTTTTATCGCCCCAAAAATTCAATAGCCCCTATCGTTGGTGGATTATTTCGGTAATTTCCGTTGATGTCGTAGGGAAGTTGATAGCTGAAAACGCCATCTCCGCCGCCGATAGCCGGTGAGCCTGCCAAAACACTGAGGTCAAATGCGGAAATGTCGGCAAATAACGGGTCGCTGTTGGTAATACAATTAAATAAGGTCAGACCTTGTAGCGAATTGTTGGTGATTTTCATCAGGCAGGAGCGGAAATTATAGTTCCAAGTCGGACTTTCTGCCTTGTTTGATACCTTTATTTCGTCAGATTTAGAGCCGTAGATGATACAATTCGCCATCTGGAAACTCGTTATCGGTCTTATCTGAATGGTTTCCGAGATGTCCCGATACCAATCCTGCATAAAGATTGCAGCTTCTGAGGACGGCGTGCCAAACCACGAGTTCTCTATCGTGCAATGTACGAAGTTATATTTGCCTCCCAGCACGAAAGCCGCACAATACTTGCCACAATTTTGAATAATGGTGTTCTTTGCGTCAATATTCCCGCCGACAGAATACAAACCAATGAGAGAAATATTTTCAATGCGGGTATTTAGTAGTGAGAGGGTCGGATTTGCTGTTACGCAGCTGTCTATTTCTATTGCTATGGTGGCATTTCGTATTATGCAGTTCTCAAATTTGTTATCTTTGCTGCCTACCCATAACACAATGCCGAGCCATTGCCCTGCGATAGTGGGATAATGTCCGTCTTTTCTGATACCTTCGAAAATTATAGGGTCATTTTGTCCTCCGAAAGCGGTAATTGTTGCGTCAGTGTAGGCAAGAAGTGAGGCGTTAGTGGCGAAATGTAGCTTGCAACCTGCTTCTATTGTCAAACTATATGCCGAATCTACGGCGTAAGTTCCGATTATTATGTGAGGTTTGTCGGCTTTCATTGTAAGTTGGTTGCCGCTGTGCTCAATTCCCTGCTGGCTGCTGTCCTGATGAGCAAGGGAATATGGCTGCGGGGTTAAGTTGTTGATAACTCCGATGGGTAAAGTTGCGGTTGGAAGGTGATAATATGCGTCTTGCCCGTAAGCTTTGAGTTGAATTGTCTGGATTTTGTTGTTAAAAGACAGGATTATGGAGTCGGAAATTAGGAGGGGATTGTTCTGATTGGTGGGGTTTATTGTAACTTTGACGAAGATAAATATGCTATCCTTCGCTCCTATTTCTACATCTCTGGCTACTATCGCCGTATCCCCGTCAGTATTCAGACGGAAGAAGGAAGAAACGCCACCGCCGAGCCTTACGCTGTTGATTTTGACGGGACTATTCTCGTTATTATAGACTAAAACTTGCTTGGTGATAGAACCCATTTGCGTGAAGACGGTATCAAAACTCAGCGTGTCGGCAGAAAACTTCAATGAGACGTTACTTCCTTCTGCAAAATTCTCTTCATCTATGCAAGATGTCAGACAACAACCCGACATAAAGCCAAATACCAACAGGTAAAACACTACTTTTATACTTTTCATCCTATTATTATATGTTTTTGAGCACTCTCATACTCATTTTATATCTCAAAGTTTTCAATTACTTTCTTATTATATGCCTTCCCCCCTCCACGAAAATCTCTACTTGATGCCGCAACAAACTTAGCCATTCTCTCCGAATTTAGTTTAGAGATAGTTAATTTGTATTTTATCTTTTATAAACTCGCAAAAGTCATTTAGTTCTATCATATTACGAATATAAACTTCATAGCGTTCAATACCTAAACTACCTTTTCTCTTTTTCTCTTCACCTCTATATCTATCATCTGTCTGTATAGATTTTTTAAGCTGGGATATATCAATATCGGTATTTATTTGCAAGATAGCTTTTCTTGTACCTTGTCCGCCACTCTTCATCACCGAAAAAGTTGTATTGTCTATTTTAACTCTTATTTTTGATAGTTGGATGTCTAAAAGAACAGCACTTTTGCTTTTTAGAAAATTAACAAATAAGAAAAAGCATTCTTTGCTGTTATTTAGTAAGCCAAAATACCTGTCAATATCCAAAAATTCTGGGCTTTGCTCTATAATGTTCTTTATTGCATTGATTTTTTTTGCATTAACTGCCTCTATTTTTACGTCATCTGGGTCATTGTTGATGTAATCAATAAAAATCAAGTCATCTTCAAACCAAAAATACTTTATCAAAGTTATGTTATTATCTTTGATTTTCTTTACTCGGTCAATTTGTGTCAGACTGAACCTTTTAGCAATCAAAATAATTTCAACTTTGTCTTGATTTATTTCTGTGAATTTTGGTAAGGCAATTTCATATTTTTGAGTTGTATGTAAATAAACATCAGAAAAATTGTCTTGCACATAATCACGATAATCAGCGGATTGGTCTGTTATGTTTTTATCATAATCCTTTTTTAATTCAAAGATAATAAATTTCTTTGTTTCAGGATTGTATCCTAAAATATCAATTCTCCCATTATTGCCCAAACTACGAACATTTCCTTTTAGAGGAAATTCACTTGCAACAAAAGTATATTTTGGAAATAAGTCTTTCCAATTATCACATATAAATTTGTTTAGTTCCTTCTCTGGTTTATCAATTTGCAAGAGAAACTTTTTATTCAAACTTGAAAACAATTTTGGCATATTATTAATTTATAAAATATTTAATTTACTTTCTAATATCCCAGCAAGCTCACAGGCAATTTGTCTTTGATTATCAACATCATCAAAATTCCATGTCTGAAACCATTCTTTATTGGAGTCATATATGCCTTCATAATAAGAATTTAATTCGCCTACAAGGATTCTAATTGTTCCTATTTCTTGTTCGGAAAATTCTAACATAGTTGTTTTCATGCTGTAAGTTTTAAAGTTCTTTGCTTATTTTTAAGATAGTAAGGCGTTTTGTGCCTTAAAATAATCAGTTGAGCATATGGCAAATTGCCAGTGGCTTGAATATTTGCTGTTTCTCCCATCATATTTTCAAAATAGTTATTGGAATTTTGTTTGTAATTAGATGTAACAAATTTTATACCCAAACAAAAAACAGCTATTCCTTTATGAGTTACTGTTATATCTATGTCTTTGGGATAATATTTTCCACTCACTGTCATTTCTTTTGAATCCACCCCTATATAGTGATAATCAAATCCTTTCCCCCAAATACTATATAGAACGTCTGCAAAATATTTGTGAATTGGTTTTAATTTTGCTGTACTTCTTGCCCCGTGTATTTTATACATTTCAAAAGACTGCTTTACAGCTCTTATGAATTCTCTTTCATTATACATATTCACTTCATTTTAGTTTTATAAGGATGCACAAAAGTACTAACTTTTATGAAAACAACACCGTTTTTAATTATTGATAAAATAAAAAATGAGTTTGTATCTTTATTTCACAGCATACAAACTCATATATAAACGTACGTTTATCCGATTTTATTGTTTTTTTGTCTTATTTTATCTCCACAAGGCGGTACTTTTGCTTGCCCATACCAAGTTGTTCTGCATAATTAACCTGACCTAAGCCGCTTACTCCGCTTTCTTTCAAAAACGCATCTTCACAATTATGTCCCTTTGCTACCAAGTCGTGAGAGGCTTTCTCTATTGCAACGATGTCTTTTGAGGCGACAATTCCTATATCCTGCGTAAAAGGTAACGGAGCTCTCGCGCTACAATCGCAAGAGGCGGATATATTTGCAAGAACATTGATATAAACCATTGGCTTCTCCCTTTGATAAACGTAGGCGTATTCAACTAATCGTTCCAAAAAGACGTTTTCTGCTAATTGTTTGCGGTCTGGAGCAATCAATTTCAACGGACATTCCGCTATACACTTGGCACAACCCAAGCACTTCTCAGGGTCTATCACCGCCTTACCATCTACCAAACTTATGGCATTACCCGGACAATTCTGCACGCAGCTACCACAACCTATACAATTAGCAACGTCATTGATAACAGGAACATCACTTGCGTGTTGAGCCATCTTGCCGCCGGGAGATGCAAAGCCCATAGCAAGATTTTTGATAGCACCGCCGAAGCCTGCCGAACCATGACCTTTGAAATGCGAAAGAATGATGTAGTTGTCGTAATCAAAGAAATGTGTTCCAGTTTTTACTCTCTTGTAATGCTTCAAATGCAAGTCCGTAACGTCAATATCCTTCTCGCCGTCCGCATCAATAATATCAATAGGTGCAAAAGTAAAGCCATGCTTCTTTGCCACTTCAATATGAGAATCCGTAAAACGCCTCTTGCCTACGTATAAAACGTTGGTTTCTACAAACGTCCCATTTACTTTTTTCATCAATGGTCGGTACAATTCAGGATTAATGAAGTTTCTATTGCCATCCTCGCCAAAATGAACTTTAACTCCGGTCTTGCCTTTGAAATTAACGCCAAGTGAATCGTAGAGCTTAACGATATTTTCGGGTGTAATATCCTTCACAAAATAAACAACCGGCAAGTCACTTTGAGCCTTCGCCCCAGCAAAACAAACCAATGCCACAAGGATAGTAATGTAATTTTTAATCAGTCTCATCTTTGAATATATTAAATTTTTGAAGCCGCAAAGATAATACTTTTTTTTCATTTCAACAAAGAAAAGTTAAAAATTTGTTTCTATACCTTATATTTTACTCTCATTTCATAGTGCCGAAAAGTCTGCAAGAAGTCAGTGGATAAATAACAGGTCAGCCTTCCGTTTTACCAAAAGACTGACTTATCTACTAAAATAAAAAAAATGAAAACTTAAAGTGGCGTTCCACTGTACTGAAACGCCACTTTATGACTTGGTTTTTCCCAGTAATAGACTACTAATAGTATATTACTGCACGCTCAACTATCTTTACCGGATTGCCAAATAGCATTTCTATGCACTTAGTCCAGTTACTATTTTGGTCATATTCATAGAAGTAAGTGTATTGAAACAGGATTTTACCGTCTCTATCTGACACTGTTTTCTCTGATTTGTTGCCGTTATTGTCATACTTAAAGACAACATTTTGAGAGGAAGAACGGTCAGAAATTTTGTTGCCATTGACATCAAACCTGCTTAACACTTCGGTATAAATCTGTCCATCGCTGTAAGTGTTGCGTTCAAGTGAAGCTCCCTGCTCATTAGTTCGGTAAGTGTAGTACGAACTTGCAGGCTTCCAATCACCGGCTTTCAGCGAACCGTCAGCGTTATATTGGTAAGTTTTTGTACTTGCAACTGTGTTATACGCCCAGCTATCAACGATTTCACCCTGTACAGCTGCTCCATTTTTAACGCCGTTTTGGTCGTACTCCTCAACCATTTCAGTCTTTCCGCTCTTACCATGCTTAACAGCATCACCTTTTTCTATTGTAGTTTGGTCGCCGTTTGTTTTAGTTACGGCGAAATACTCAACAGTTTTTACCGATTTAACCTTGCCTTTTAGACCATTTTTCTCCAAATCGGTCGTGGCATTTTGGGCTTGTGCTATGCCGCAGAAAGCAAAACCAGCCAAGAATAATGATAATAATACTTTAAATTTCATACCTTATTACGTTTTTATTTAGGGTGCAAAAGTACGATTTTTTTTTGATATGACAATTTTTTACTAACTTTGTTGCCCATTAAATAAGATTTTTATGAGTGAAAACAATGTAAAAATAGAAATAGATAGCAGTGCCGGCTTCTGTCAGGGAGTAGTTAATGCTATTAAAATTGCGGAAAACGAACTGAAAAAAGGTGAAAAAATTTATTGTCTTGGCGATATTGTGCATAACAAAACAGAAGTTGAGAGGCTAAAATCACTCGGTTTAATCACCATAAGCTATGAAGAATTTGAGAAATTGTCCAACTGCAATGTTATAGTTCGGGCACATGGTGAGCCTCCTTCCACGTTTGAAACTGCTAAAAAAAGAGATATTACCATTATCAACGCCACTTGCCCTATCGTTTTTAAGCTGCAAAAAGAGATAAAAGAGGCAACTTCTACCTTAAAATCTTCAGAAATAATAATCGTAGGCAAGAAAGGACACCCGGAAGTCTTAGGTTTGCTGGGGCAAATTGACGGAAAGGCAAGGGTTATTTCTTCTGTTAAAGACTTGGAAAGCATCTCTATTTTCAAGAAAAACCTTATCATTTTCTCTCAAACGACAATGGATAGGAACGTTTATGCCGAAATTATCAAGGAGATATGTCTTAAAGCGGAATGCCGAAGGATTAGTATCACCAACTCAATCTGCAAACACGTCTTGAAGAGAAAGGATTCTATTATTGACTTTGCCAAGACTCATCAGGTTGTTTTGTTCGTTTCTTCGTCCAACTCTTCAAATGGGATGTATTTATTTAATATCTGTAAGGCGGAAAATCAAAATACATACTTGCTGAACTCGGCTCAAGAGATAGATTTCTCATTGCTTTCCAACGCCAAAACGATAGGAATAAGCGGTGCAACTTCTACTCCGATGTGGTTAATGGAAGAAGTAGCGGAGAGAGTTAAGGGCTATTTGGAAGGAAAATAAATATAATATTACCACCCAATTTTAATTTCATTTTTTGTACTTTTGCAACACCAAATTTAAGTAAAAAAGAAAGAGATTAAGATTATGACAAAACAATATCAAAAAACATCATCACAAATTACAGATTTAATGCAATAAAATATCATTAAAAACTATCACTTTTTAGAGTTGCGAACCTGACGATTTTATATAAATTTTACGTAATCATATTGCAATAACGCAATATATAACTTTATGGGGATAATATAATACTTTATCCCCTTTTTTTGCTTTTTGCCAAAATTAAAGTGGCGTTTCAGCGTCACGAAACGCCACTTTAGAAAATTGAAACGGCGTTTCGTTGTGATGAAGTGTCTGTTAGCAAAAATCAGTCTTTTTTTGAAAAAAATGAGTTGAAAAATGAGCAAATATAGAGTAAAAAAAGGCATTTTTATCCTGTTTTTCTACAAAATTTATGCTAAAAATGGCTGTTTTTAGTGAGTGTTTTGTATAAATATACTTTGACTAAAATATAATTATTAGCTGTATTTTGGTAGCAATTTTGCATTTGAAAAAAGCGAAACATCTGATCTGACACACCATCTAAAATAGGCTGTCGTTAGATTATTTTACCCGTTTGTGTTGTCAGTTCAAAAAAAAGTTGTACCTTTGCACGCTCAAAATTAAATGATTTTTAATAACAAAAAGATTAAAAAAAACTATGGTAAAACAGTATGAAACCGTTTTCATTATGACTCCCGTTTTATCTGACCAACAGATAAAGGAGACGGTTAAAAAGTATCAGTCTTTGCTGGCTGATAACAAAGCGGAGATTGTGTTTGAACACAACTGGGGTATGAAAAAGTTGGCTTACCCCATTCAAAAGAAGACAACAGGATTCTATTACTTAATTGAATTCAAGTCGGAGCCTGCATTGATTGCAACTTTGGAAACAGCCTACAAACGTGACGAAAAACTGCTGCGTTTTTTGACTATTGTTCTTGATAAGCATTCTATTGCATACAATGAAAAGAAGCGTGCAAATGGTTTGAAAAGTCAGCAAGCAAAGAAGCAAGAGGTAAAGGAAGCACCTATTATTAAAGAAGTTCCTGTAATTGATGAACCACTTAACACAGAGGAGAACTAAACTATGGCAAACGAATCAGAAATAAAATATTTGACCCCCGTTGCGGTTAATACGCAGAGAAAGAAGTATTGTCGTTTCAAAAAGAGCGGTATAAAGTACATTGACTATAAGGATGCGGACTTTTTATTGAAGTTTGTGAATGAACAAGGCAAAATTTTACCTCGCCGTATCACCGGAACATCAAACAAGTATCAAAAGAAGGTGGCACAGGCTGTCAAACGTGCAAGACATCTTGCCCTAATGCCTTACGTAGCCGATTTATTAAAATAAAAAAAGGAGATTACAAAATGGAAATTATATTAAAGCAAGATGTAGTCAATTTAGGTTACAAGGACGAAATCATTAAAGTAAAAGATGGGTACGCAAACAACTATCTTATCCCTCAGGGATATGCAATGGTTGCGACATCTTCAGCTAAGAAAGTCTTGGCTGAGAATCTTAAACAACGTGCTTTTAAGGAGGATAAAATAAGAAAAGATGCTGAGGCAACGGTTGAGCAGTTGAAGAAAGTGGATGGCTTACGTATCGGTGCAAAAGCAAGTGAAAGCGGAAAGATATTTGGTTCTGTTAATACAATACAGATTGCTGACGCTATCAAGTCTCAGTTTGATATGGAGATTGACAGAAAGAAAATCACTATCAAAGGCGATTCTATTAAGGAACTTGGAAATTACTCGGCTACTTTGTCCGTTTATAAAGACATAAAGGCAGAAATAAATTTTGAAGTCTTTGCAGAATAACCATATTTCTTTGTATGGTCGTTAAACAATTAAGTTAATTTTATGAGGAGAAGTAGTTGCAAGACTATTTCTCTTTTTTTGTTATAATTATGATTTCAAAAACCGAACTAAAACGCCTGACTGCCTATAAGCAAAGCAAATATCGCAATGCTGACAGCCTGTTTGTGGTTGAGGGAGTGAAGATGACCGAAGAGTTATTGGCAAGTTGCTTTGAGCCGATAGCAGTCTATGCTGTTCAGTCTTGGTTTGATGAAAACGAAAGGCTGATTGGCAGCAAGCCAATGCCGTTTTATGAGATTTCTAACGAAGAGTTGGAACGCATAAGTCTGCTTTCAACGCCCAATAAGGTCTTTTGCCTTGCCTACAAACCTCAACTAAAGCCCATAAAATACGAAAACAATCTCACAATAGCCATTGACAACATAAAAGATCCGGGCAATCTTGGCACAATAATGCGTATTGCCGACTGGTTTGGCATAAAGGATATTGTTTGTTCAAGGCAGTGTGTTGATGTTTTTAACCCTAAGGTTGTTCAAGCCTCAATGGGTTCTATTTTTCGTGTGAATGTGCTTTATGAAGATTTGGAAAACGTACTGCAAAGCCTGCCCAAAAACTTCCCAATCTATGGAACGATAGTTGAAAACGGCACTAACATTTACCAAACTGACCTTTCATCAGATGGCATTATTGTTATCGGCAGCGAGTCCTTTGGCATAAGCGAACAAATTAAAACCTTCGTCAATCAACCTTTGTCAATACCTCGCCTTTCGCTCAATGCCAACAAGCCCGAAAGCCTCAATGCTTCGGTGGCAACGGCAATAATCGTGTCGGAATTTCGTAGAAGATTAGCATTTGAGCAAAACATACTCTTGCATTAAACTTAAATTTATACTATTTAGCAATGGAACAGGGCTTATATCCACTTAAATTCCTACCTCTTATGAAAAGCAAGATATGGGGTGGGACAAAAATCAAAGATAACCTTGGAATAGATTTTTCACCATTAGATAACTGCGGAGAGTTGTGGGCTCTGTCTGCTGTGGAAGGAGAGGAGACGCTTATAGAGAACGGTTTTCTTGCTCAGGCTACGCTTAAGGAAGTCATACAGATGTATAGTGATGAGTTGTTAGGAGAGGAGAATTTTGCAAAGTTTTATGACAATTTCCCCTTGCTTTTGAAGATTATAGACGCTGCTGATAACCTTTCCGTGCAGGTTCATCCTGACGATAGATATGCCCAATCTGTTGGTGTGCCAAACGGCAAGAGCGAGATGTGGTATGTTATCAATAGCGACAAAGGCTCTATCATCACAAGCGGATTTCGTAAAAGGGTAACCAAGTCCGAAATCCTTAACTCCATTCGCAGCAACAATCTTGCCGATATTCTCAACACCGAGCCGACCTTTGAAGATGATGTCTTTTATATTCCTGCCGGTACGATACATGCTATTGGCAAGGGTGTCTTGTTAGCTGAGATTCAACAGAATTGCGACCTCACTTATCGTCTTTATGATTATGACCGAACGGACGAGCAAGGGAATAAGCGGCAACTTCATTTGAAGGATGCCATAGAGGTTTTGGATTTAAGTCCTGTTTATGATACGGCAAAGCATCACTACCATAACCATCTCAATCACACACATAACATAATAGAAACACCTTATTTTTCCACTAACATTGTCAATCTGAATATGGAGTCGGGCTTACGGAAAGATTATTCGTTCTTGGATAGCTTCGTTATATACTTTTGTGTTGGTGGAAGTGCTGATGTGCAATCTCTTAATACTACTTTACACATACAGGCAGGCGAAGCAATGCTCCTTCCTGCTATCACAAAAGAGGCGATAATCATTCCACATAACGCTGTCAAAATTTTAGAAA